>PCCK01000030.1 GCA_002731695.1 Porticoccaceae bacterium | reverse complement strand
TCTTCCGCCCTGGGCGGGCTTTTTCACAGGTCGTTTACTAGTATGCAGATCCTCTACCTCTTGCAAATGATAGTCATGATCGCGTTTAACCGGTATCGGCTTTTTAATCAATCGCTCCACTTGGCGCAATAAGGCGACCTCTTCTTCTGTGCAGAAGCTAATTGCCTGACCGCTCTTACCTGCACGCGCGGTACGCCCTATGCGGTGCACATACGCATCCGGTTCCATTGGTAAATCATAGTTTACAACTAGTGTAATATTTTTTACATCGATTCCGCGTGCAGCTACATCAGTCGCTACCAATATATCAATTTCTCCTTGGCGGTACCGATCGAGTGTCTTCTCGCGAGCAGATTGTGATTTGTTACCATGAATTGAATCAGCGCTCAGACCTTCTTGAATAAACTTTTTAGCTAAATTTTTTGCGCCATGTTTAGTTCGTGTAAAAATAAGGCTTAACTCCTCTTGGTTATCATCAAAACGACGATGTAACATGTCTAAAATCAACTTTTGCTTCGCATTTTTTCCAAGAAATAGGACCTGTTGGTCAACTTTCTCCGCTGTCGAACCTTGCGGGGCGATACGAACTTCATCTGGCTTGTATAGCATAGCCTGTCCTAGCTTGGTAATTTCAGTTGCCATAGTTGCTGAAAAAAGCAGAGTCTGACGTTTTTTTGGCAATTTGCTTTCGATTTTACGGATGTCACGAATAAATCCCATATCTAGCATACGGTCAGCCTCATCGAGTATAAATGTCTCGACCTGGGAGAGGTCGACATGTCCCTGATCCATTAGATCGATCAAACGACCTGGACAGGCGACCAGTACATCTAGGCCTTGAAAGAGCTGTTTGATTTGAGGCTTCTCTGAGACACCTCCATATACCAAACCAGTACTAAATTCTATGTACTTACCGTAAATTTTAAAACTGTCTGCTACTTGGCCAGCTAATTCTCGAGTCGGTGTGAGCACAAGGTGGCGCACACCCCGGCGAAATGGCTTGCGTCCGCGCGAGGCGATATTGTGCAGTAGCGGTAGAGCAAAAGCTGCGGTCTTACCAGTGCCGGTTTGTGCGCAGGCAAGTAAATCTCCCCCTTTAAGTAGCAGTGGTATCGCCTTCGCCTGAATCGGTGAAGGCGTCGTGTAACCCCTTTCACTCAAGGCGCGTTGAATCGGTGCGGACAGCTCTAACTGCTCGAATTTACGTTCGTTCATAATTAGTTGGCGCCAAGACTTTGTAGCAGTAGCGGGCGCTGCGCTATCGATGATCCTTATAATGGATGCCTAAAACAATCGCTCATCGATGACAGACCGCGTCAGGTGAGCGCAAGCGCTCAAGTAAGGGTGGCAAGACACAGTAATCCTAGCAGCTTGCAAGCTCAATAGTTACACAGTAAACGTGCCCGCCCAAGCAATTGGCTAGACTTTATCAATCAGCTGTTTCAATAAATCATCGAGCATAGCAGGGTTTGCTTTTCCCTTAGTCGCCTTCATGACAGGTCCTTTGAGCGCATTAAGCGCCTTAAGATTTCCTGCCCTATACTCTGACACCGCTTTTTCATTGCCCGCTATTGCCTCTTGGCACAATGCTTTGATCTCTCCACTGTTATTACTTTGCTTTAGACCCTTTGTTTTCACGATCACATCTGGCATAGTACCGGTGTTAAACATCTCGGTAAATACCTCCTTACCGATCTGTTTTGAAATGATGCCTGTATCGATAATTTCAGCAAGAGTCGCTATGTGCGAAGGTGTGAGTTTACAATCACTTACGCAGTGAGTGGATGCCCCGCGCGCAGATGCATTTGCTAACTCGCGAAGTAAATCATTAGCTATGTAGTTGGCGATTGCCTTGGGCGCAGCGTAAACATCTAGGGCCGCCTCAAAAAACTCACTTAACTGCAAATTCGGGCACAACACTGCAGTGATAGTGTAAGGTAAATCCAAATCCCTCTGGTAACGACGCTGCTTATCTAATGGACGCTCTGGCAACTGCGCATCCAGCTGTTCGATTCTTTTAGGATCCATCTGTACAGGCACCAAATCGGGGTCTGGGAAATAACGGTAGTCATGTGCTTCTTCTTTACTGCGCAATGAAGAGCTGCTACCACTGTCCACATCCCATCGACGTGTTTCTTGGACGATGACCCCACCCTCATCAAGTATCTGAGTTTGCCGAGTAATCTCATATTCGATCGCAGCTTTTACATTAGAAATAGAATTTAAGTTCTTCATTTCCGTCCGAGTACCGAGCGAATTGGAACCGGCAGGACGCAAGGAAACATTCGCATCGCAACGCATTTGTCCCTTTTCCATATCGCAATCGGAAATACCGGCATAAATGATAAGATTACGCAGTGCATTAAGAAAGGCCACCGCTTCGGTAGAGTTCTGCATGTCTGGCTCAGTGACTATCTCGGCTAAAGGGACTCCTGCTCGGTTGAAATCAATGACTGTATCAAACGCCTCGTGGGACAGCTTACCAGGATCCTCCTCTAGATGAATCCGATTGAGTTGAACCCAGCGGTGTTCGCCCTCGATATTTCTCGATGGCCCAGGTAGTTCGATTTCGACCTTTCCGCCAATGCAAAGCGGTTGTTCGTTTTGAGTTAACTGATAGTTTTTGGGTGAATCCGGATAGAAGTAATTTTTTCTATCCCATTTGCACTGCTCAGCAATAGCACTCTGCAACATGAGCCCTAATTTTGCGCATTTCTCAATCGCAACGTGATTGAGCACTGGCAAGGTACCAGGCAAGCCTAGTACCACAGAATCGGTTAGCGTATTCGGTTCTGCACCATAAACATAAGGCGCTGCGGTAAACATCTTCGTACGGGTCTTTATTTGTACGTGTACTTCAAGACCGATGACTGCTTCGTAAGACATGTTAGTAACAATTAGTAAGTTTGGTGTACAGCAATTTGAACAAAGAATACCTCTATAATTTTGGCCTTTGCTGGTAATAATTGTGAGCCTGCTCAAACGCGTGTGCAACAGCGAACATATCGGCCTCTCCGAAAGCTGGCGCAATTACTTGCAAGCCTATAGGCAAGCCAGCTTTGGTAAAACCACTGGGCACAGAAATAGCTGGGAGTCCGGCAAGATTAACTGAAATTGTGTAGATATCACTAAGATACATCGAAAGTGGATCATCACTGCGCTCACCGCGCTTAAATGCTGGAGTCGGTGAAGTTGGAGTCAATATAGCGTCTACTTGCTCGAAAGCATTTTCAAAATCTTTACGAATTAAAGTGCGTACTTTTTGAGCACGCACATAATAGGCATCATAATACCCAGAACTCAAAACGTAGGTACCTAATATAATACGACGCTTTACTTCTTCTCCAAAGCCCTCACCTCGACTCTTCGTAAATAAAGAGAGCGCATCATCTGCCGCAGCACTACGATGACCGTAACGAACTCCATCAAAGCGGGCCAAATTGGAGGACGCCTCTGCGGTAGCGACAATATAATAGACCGGTACAGCTAAGTCAGAATGTGGAAGGGAGATGTCAATAATCTCACAACCTTGGGAGCGGTACCATTCGATGGCTTCTTCTATATTTGCCTTAACTTCTGGGTCGATTCCGTTACCAAAAAATTCACGCGGAACACCGAGTTTCCATGGACCCTTTTTTTTCTGCAAGGCTTGTACATAATGAGTGTCCCCTTGTGGCGGTATCGAAGTAGAATCTAGTACATCTTTTCCAAGCATCGCCTCCATCAGCAGCGCGGCATCTTCAACAGAGCGAGTAAAAGGTCCCACTTGATCTAATGAAGATGCAAAGGCTACAAGACCATAACGAGAGATAAGTCCGTAAGTAGGCTTCATGCCAACCACACCACAAAGTGCAGCTGGCTGACGAATTGAGCCCCCCGTATCCGTCCCTAGCGTAGCAATTGCTTCTCCTGCTGCAATAGCAGCTGCACTACCTCCGGAAGATCCGCCCGGTATAGTACCTAAATCCCACGGATTACAAGTGGTTTGGTATGCTGAATTCTCAGTCGACGAACCCATGGCAAACTCATCCATGTTTAACCGACCGAAAATAACTGCCCCCGCATCACGAAGTTGGCGTATGCAGGTAGCATCAAATGGTGAGGTGTATGATTCCAGCATCTTCGATGCGCAGCGAAGCGGTTGATCTTTGACTGCTAATGTATCTTTAATTGCAATGGGAATACCATCTAATGGGCCGAAAGCGCTGCCTTGTGCTCGCCGCTCATCAGAGGCCTGCGCCTGAGCGATAGCATCGTCTGCATCCAGAGAAAGGAAAGCCTGCACTTGGTCATCGACTGCTTTGATACGATCTAGTACCGCTTGCGTGACTTCGACCGAGGTAGTTTCGCCTGCTTTTAGCGCGTGTGCAATCTGAGCAATAGTGCTGTAGTGTAAAGGAGACATAAAATTATTTGTAGCAGACAATTTTNTATCTTGAGNGCCTATTCAACTACCTTTGGAACAACTACTTGATTATCGCGTTGTTCGGGAGCCATTTCTATAAGTNTCTCTGCTTTTAAGGTCGCCCCTGGAGCGTCACCTGTACGCCAAACGTTATGAATATTTTGGGTGTGCGCCATAGGCTCAATTCCATCCACATCGACCGCGCTCAGCTTTTCAAAGTGACCGAGAATATCGTCTAGATGAGCGGACAATGTTGATTTCTCCTTATCTGTTAGTTCAATGCGCGCCAAATCCGCGACATAATCGATATCGATGTGAGGTTGTTCGATCATAATTACTTAAGTAAATAGGTTTTTTATTCGTTGTAGACTGGCTTTGATAAAACTACTTACGGATTGTGTAATTTGTTTTTTCACAAATCAGTTGTTGTATCGAGTCAAAGGCTGCATTCACTTCCTTGTCCTTTAATGTACGATCTGGTGCGCGAAAACTAAGATTCAAGGCGAGACTCTTTTTGCCCTCTGGCAAGCCTTCTGCTTGATAAAGATCAAAAATACGCACGCCCTCACAATCAAATCCTTGTGATGATTTCTGGGCGAATTTACTCACATCACCGTGCACTTGCTGCGCCAATGTCGAAGTATCGACAATCAAGGCGAGATCTTTGCTAGATGCGGGTTGATTGCTAATTGCCTTGTGGCGATTGCGCTTAGTTTTACGTTTGAAAAATTGTGGCGTCATCAAAATCGAGCCAGCCAAGACAGGTGTCGTTAGGTCCCAGCGCTTCTTAAGCGTGGCTGCGTTGATCATGCCACAGGTTATTTCATAGCCCATGCGGCCAAAATCTCCTGCATAAGCGGCATGTCCGCCCTGCCACAGTTGGCAGGAATTAATTGGATGAAAAGATATTTTCTTCGCCGACTGCCCTGCAATTTCCAGAATATTTTCACAAATTGTGCGAGAAGTATAGAAGTCTTCGGATTCGCGCGTCAGCCATTCTCGCTGTCTGGATTCTTGAGCCATAACGAAACCAACTGACACGAGCTCCACTAATTGCCCCTCCACTTCACGATAGACATGACCGCGCTCGAAAAAACGAGTGCCCGTAGTACCACGCGCAGAGTTCAGTTGTAGTACATCAATCAATCCTGGTATCAACGAAGGGCGTAAGTGACTTTGGTCGCTCTGCAATGGATTATCTAGCGCAAGGCATGCGTGACTGGAATCGCCAAAGAAATAACGTACCTCCTCAGGATCTCGTAGAGAATAAAGAAAGGCTTCATCAAAATTTTGCCCTATCAGGTAGTCGGCCACGCTCTGATTCACACTGTACAAGCGGTCATCTGTACGCCCAATGCCGCGAGCTACGACTTCACTATCAGGAATTTTATCGGTACCATAAATACGAATAAACTCCTCAATTAAATCAACCGGACGAAGCAAGTCTCCACGGTACGATGGTATGCTTACTTCCCAGCGAGGGCAATTCTCAGCATCGGCATGCTGAGCGACCTGCAAGTTAAGAGACTCAAGAACAGATTGGATCACTGCATCACTAACTTCGAAACCAATAAAATCGCGGACCTGTTTAGGGTATAAAGTGATTGCAGGAAGAGTAGATGGCTCACTACCAACTTCTATGCGATTACCCACGATTGAGCCACCCGCCACCTCAAGAATTAAATCGGCAGCACGCAGCGAAGCATAAGTGATACCTTTTGGATCAGCACCTCGCTCAAATCGATAGGAGCTATCTGTCGACAAATGGAGTGCACGCGATGTAGCGCGAATCGACTTAGGCGTAAAATAAGCGGACTCCAAGACCACATTGGCAGTGTTCTCATCGACCTCTGCATCGACTGATCCCATCAAGCCAGCCACGACAAGAGCACGCTCGCAATCGGCTATTACCAAGTTACTAGTGCTCAACTCTCGCTCCATATTATCTAAAGTAGTAATCATCTCTCCTGCTTGCGCAGTTCGCACAACAAGCTTACCACCCTTTATCTTAGCAGCGTCAAAAGCATGTAATGGCTGTCCGGTCTCATGCAAAACGTAATTAGTCACATCGACTACATTATTTATTGAACGCAACCCGGTAGCCTCGATCGCATCTTTGAGCCATGCCGGGCTTGGGCCTACCTTAACTCCTTGTATCGAAAGCGCAGTGTAGTGTGGACAAAGATCGTCCGCTAGCACCTGGACCTCGTTGAGGAGCGACTCACCGTCGTTTTCCATAGCTGCGGACAACTTGGGGTATCTAACCGGTAAACCTAAGCGTGCTGAAAGTTCACGCGCAACGCCTATATGACTGAGAACATCGACACGATTGGGAGTAATTTCTAAATCAAATACTGTATCGCAATGAGTAAAAAGGGCGTTTATAGATGTACCTAGTGGAGCATTCTTATCAACAATCATAATACCATCATGATCCTGCCCAAGGTGAAGTTCTTTAGCAGAGCACAACATGCCCTCAGAAGGCTGGCCACGCAGTTTTGACTTCTTGATTTTAAAATCACCTGGAAGCACCGCTCCTGGCAAAGCGACCATCACCTTGTCTCCTGAATTAAAATTCTTAGCCCCACAAACGATTTGGTGTAGCGTGCCGTCCTGGTCAGTGGATACTTCGCAGCATCGTAAGCGATCCGCATCAGGGTGTTTCTGGAAAGAGGTCACCTGACCTACCACAACATTAGGGATTTCTGGCGGACCTAATTTCTCATAGGTCTCTATATCAAACCCCAACAAAGGTAGAGTCTGCGCTAGCACTTCTGGACTATGCTGGACTGGATCTAAATCGATATAGTTCTTGAGCCAATTGTACGAGATTTTCATTTTCAGCTATATTTAAAGAGTTCTATTAGGGGCACTCAACGAGGTAGTATTCGACGACTATGCAAACTGCTTTAAGAAGCGCACATCATTCTGGTAGTAATAACGTATGTCATCAACTCCTTGAAGAATCATGGCAATGCGCTCGATCCCCATGCCAAAAGCATATCCAGTGAATTGATCTGGATCAATACCGACTGACTTAAAGACCTCAGGATCAACCATGCCACAACCCATTATCTCGAGCCACTTGTTACTCAATTTGCCAAGATCTGGTGAATAAAAGTCCATCTCAAAACTAGGTTCAGTAAATGGAAAGAAACTAGGACGAAGCCGTGTCTTAGCCTTAGGACCAAATATATTTTTAACAAAATAATCAAGAGTCCCTTTCAGATCAAGTAGACTAACGTGTTCATCGACATAGAGGCCTTCAATTTGGTGAAAATTTGCGCTGTGGGTCGCATCAGGCGTGTCTCGACGAAAGCAGCGACCTGGTGCTATAATACGTATTGGTGGCTTCGACTCTAGCATCATGCGTATCTGCACAGTTGAGGTGTGTGTTCGCAGTAAATATTTTTCATCAGCATGCTTCTCCACATTAGCGACAGTTAATTGATTCGGAAGATAGTACGAATCTTGCATGTCGCGTGCGGGGTGTTCCGCAGGTATATTCAAAGCGTCAAAACAATAATGTTCAGTCTCTACTTCTGTAGCCTCAGCAACTGAAAACCCAATTTTGCTGAATAATTGCACCATTTCTTCACGCACTTGCGAAATCGGATGGAGTGTACCCCTATCCTGGTCTGGACTCGGGAGACTTGGGTCAATTGATGGTCCCAACCTCGTCGCCATCTCACTAGCTTCAATGCGTTGCATAACTTCATTAAATGCTGTAACTACAGAAGACTTTGCCTGATTAATTAATTTTCCAGCAGCGGGCTTTTCTTCTTTTGGAACTTGCCCCATCGACTTCATGACTGCAGTCATTGAACCCTTAGGTCCTAATATTGTGGCCTTGTATGCCTCCAACTCAGAGCGAGTTGAAAGATGTGGCATTTTTTCATTCACACCGTCTGTGATAGCACTTAACTCTATTTGTATTTCAAGGCTCATAATCGTATTATTTTAGGCTTTCAAGCTAAGCAAATTTGTCGAGAAGCTTTTAATCAAAAAGTAAGTAAGCAGAGGAATAGTAAATGACTCAATTTTACTGGTAATAATAAAAATTATAAACCTAAATTACTTCATCAAAAAAGTGCAGCAATACACTTTTTAAGTACAGATATTTTTATGGGTTTACTTAGATAGGCATCCATTCCTGCATCTAAACAACGGTCCCTATCCCCAGATAGAGCATTCGCAGTCAGTGCGATTATTTTAATAGACTCTGCCTTATTACCTGCTTCTCCATTACGAATTGCATGAGTTGCTTCAAAGCCATCCATTAGGGGCATCTGTAAATCCATTAATATGAGATCACTAGGCTGCTCGGACAATAAACTAATTAATTCCTTACCATTGTTACAAAATTGTGCCTCACAACCCATGCGTTTTAGCATATAGCGGAGCAGGTGCTGATTTGCTAAATTATCTTCAGCTACAAGAACCTTCAAATCTAAGCTGTCATCAGGAGAATTTACAGTGCCATCATTTTTAGTTAGAGATAAATTGGATTCACTCGATGCTTCTAATGATGGTACCTTTTCGCAGTGAATATTTACAATGACATCGAAAAAGAAACTCGAACCAGATCCAAACTGACTCTTTACAGAAAGTTGCCCATTCATTGCACTGGCTAAACGTCGACTAATACTAAGCCCTAATCCAGTACCTCCAAATCTGCGAGTGGTAGAAGAGTCTGCCTGAGAAAATGGCTCAAATATAGTGTCAATCTCATTGGAATCAATACCAATACCAGTATCTCTAATTTCAAACTCTAAGTGACTCTGAGATGATTGTTCCTCATTCTCGCGCACTGAAGCCTTTAGAACGACGGATCCCTTACTGGTAAATTTAACTGCATTGCCTAGAAGATTAATCAAAATTTGCCGCATACGTTTTTCATCACCTATTATGACTTCTGGAAGTGCATCGTCAAAGTCATGTAATAAATCAATTTTTTTACTCGCTGCATCTGCCTGAAATAACCGTAAAGTTTCATTCAATAAATCATTTAAATTAAGCGCATGCATATCTAAATCTAGACGACCAGATTCAATTTTTGAGAAGTCTAATATGTCACTAATTAAGAATAGTAGTGCTTCGCTACTAACTTGCAATGTATCAACAAAATCTTTCTGCTCAGCATTGAGTGGCGTCTCCGCAAGCATATCAATAAAACCGATCACTCCATTTAACGGTGTTCTGATCTCATGACTCATCGTAGCCATAAAATCTGACTTTGCATGGTTAGCATAGTCTGCATCACGTGCGCTTTGACGCGCGTGCTCAATAACCTGCTTCAAGCGACTATTCGCAACCTCCAGTTGAGACCGTGCTTTTTCCGCATCTTCCATCATGCTAAGCGCAATTTTACGGCCCTGCTTCAGTTCGTTCGCTTGGTCAATTAAATCATTATTAGCACTGCTTAATTGATTCTTCGCAATACTCCAGCGACGCTGCGTCTCACTGCTTTTTGATAAAATAATTCCAATCATAGAATTCATCTTTTCAAATTCGATGAAATCATATCCTTGCTCTTGATTGGATAATGCTTCTAACGACAAGGTACTTTTTAAGCGATTTAAATTACGAACTAAACTATCTGCTAAATATTTAGATGCGATAATAGGGACAATTACACCTAAGAATCCTATAGCTGCGACTAACATTAGTTCTGTATACAGTTCATGGCGCAAGTCCTCAAGAAGCGCATATCCAGGATCCGAAGCATGCAGGTTTTTCAGATTGGCCTCCATATCGGAATTAGAATTAATAAGATTCTGGTCTACTAGCTCGTTACGTTCTTGGGTATAGTTCTCAAAGGCACCGACGCACAACCAAGCAGTAAATAACATAATTATTAGTGACATTGGAATACCAACCCAATTCCAAATAACTCGAGAAATCGATTGTTTCGTACTCTGAATCTTTACAGGGTTATTCATCTAGCGGTATCTCATTACTTCTATCACTACTTTTTGAATCAACCTTGTAGCGCGTTACTTGTCCGGGCTTTACTAGTAAGTCATTCACT
>PCCK01000029.1 GCA_002731695.1 Porticoccaceae bacterium | reverse complement strand
AGCCAAGCATCATTGTGTGGGCCGACGGGATCCTCCATGTCTCTCAACTCCAGAGGATGCCTAGTCACTGCTGCAAATAAATTTACGAGACAGAGCTGCCCAAAACCCCAACGTTCAGCATATCTAATACATTTTTTAGTAGTCGAATCATCTACTCGCTCATCAGCTGTGGACGGATTGAGGCCAAAAACTAAAATCGATGGTAATTCCTCATCCCAAGTTCGCCACAAAGCATATCGATAACGTCGACAGCAGGAGAAAGTTGCAGTCCTGTCCATTAATCTCAAGTGATTATTGGATGGATCATTCTTACATAATCCTCAGTTTCGCGGACTTATACTCGCTCTCCAATCTATCCACCAAGTTTTGAGTGGTAAGAATAGACTTCACCGCACCTATGCCCTGACCGCAACCCCAAATATCCTTCCAAGCCTTAGAAACCGAATCACCATCAGTTCCAAAACTCATTTGGGACGGGTCACTTTCCGGCAGGTTTTCTGGATCCAACCCCGCAGCTTCGATTGAGGGTCGTAGATAATTACCATGCACTCCGGTGAACAGGTTGCTCAAGATGATGTCGTCTGCATTATAATCAACAATAGCTTGTTTGTATGTGCGAACTGCATTCGCCTCCTCTGTTGCTATAAAAGCAGAACCTATATAAGCCAAATCTGCTCCCATTGCCTCAGTAGCCAAAACCGCGTCACCATTGGCAATCGAACCCGACAGTAACAAGGGGCCATCAAACCACTCACGTATCTCTTGCACTAATGCAAAGGGCGACAGCGGGCCAGCATGTCCACCGGCCCCAGCAGCGACTGCAATAATCCCATCCGCCCCCTTTGCAATAGCTTTTTTTGCAAACCGGTTGTTAATGATGTCATGAAGTACAATACCTCCATATGAGTGAACAGCCTCATTTACGAACTCCTTAGCACCCAGCGAAGTAATTACAATCGGTACTCGCCACTTGACACACATCTCAACATCATACTCAAGCCTATCGTTAGAAGAGTGAACAATCTGATTTACGGCAAATGGCGCAGAGGGAAATTCAGGATTCTGTTCGTCGTACTCAGCTAACTCATTCGTTATTTTTTTAAGCCATCGATCCAGATCCTCCGCAGGTCGAGCATTGAGTGCAGGGAAGGAGCCAACTACCCCAGCTTTACACTGAGCAATCACTAGATCTGGGTTCGAAATAATAAATAATGGCGCTGCCACGACCGGCAGCTTTAAGTGTTCATACAGAATTTTGGGTAGTGACATTTTATTAATCCTTTGTTAGATCTTAATCCCTCAGGCCACCAGCTAGAGTGGGTTGTTTAGAGGTATAGCTTTTTTGTCAAAGCTGATT
Organism: Porticoccaceae bacterium; assembly: GCA_002731695.1. Classification (GTDB taxonomy): domain Bacteria; phylum Pseudomonadota; class Gammaproteobacteria; order Pseudomonadales; family Porticoccaceae; genus TMED48. The sequence continues at coordinate 30,381 of PCCK01000029.1, read as the reverse complement.
GCAGCTCTCATGTATCCCCTCATAGCACTTGCTCTAAAAACTTTTTCAAGGCCTTAATCTGGTTTTTAAATTTTAAAAAAATAGTAAACTATATATGTTAAATTATTGATTATAAATGGTATATTTAACATTAATCTATCGTTATACCTTTTAGATAACGATTTAAAAGGACACATCCACTAATCTCCGCAGTTAGTTGCATAAGCACCGAAGTACTTACGATTAGGGTTAAAAAATAAAATGCGATTTCTGTTTGACTGTAATATCATATAGAGATAGTCACAAATGTGCTTCAAATGAAAAATCGTCAAGCTTCCATTGCATAGTAATCGGCTTATCTCAGAGCCAAGATGTTGAGTGGCCTTGAATTAGTCTAACCGAGAACTTTAGTAAGCTTTCTATTAAGCCTATCCTTCAAAAAAACAAGTGATTTAATTTTTTCTAAAGAGTGTGAAACCATAAACACTCCTTCTAAGATACGTCGACGATGTAGTTCAGATAAGTCGCCTTGAGACAAAGACCTCAATTTAGCATGGTCAATGTTATACAGCCCCTGCAAGTTGCGAGGCTGAAGATCCTCAAAAGTTAAGTCGAGGGTCACAGGTTTAACCAAGCCATAATCAAGGAGTGTTTTGACAAAAGACTTCGTTTCGCCTACTCCCGAGGCGATCCTCTCCAACATGCCGAGCATTTTATCCATAAAGAGCGTAAACTCACCACTGTCTGTAAATAGACGTTCACCACTTTCGAAGCTCACCCACGGATTATCCATATCAATAAACACGTCTGTGCGATCCTCACTTAAGTGGAATGGTTTTCGGGCGATGGTGAGAGGAACATGGGTGGAACGCCAATTACCATCCCCCGACATGAATAGGTTTTCATCCTCAGCAAACCCTAGAAGAGCCGCCAGTAAGAATTCTCCAGTCTCAGAGTCTTTTATCAAAAACGTAGGGTAGTTGGCTGTCACAGAAAGCAGTTCCGAAACAAGCACTGGTACTACATGAGTAGCCGCTTCGGGTTGCTTTAAATAATCAACATTAATATGTACATCTCTGTGCTCCGTCTTACTGAGTCGTTTAATCCTCTCAGCCTTCAAAACGCAGTCATACCGAATCGATTAATCTTCTGTAAAAGTTGCCGGTTATCTGGAAGCAGCTCGACGGCCTTAGAAACCATGCGCTCATTTTCCGCAACTGCCGCTCTGTAGGCATCATCAGTGGATTCGACGTGTCGGTTACTCACCTCCGTTTGAAACCCCATACCATAGAGCACGTACTGATAACTAGCCGCTGGGAATACCTCCTCCTTGTGAGAAAAATCCTGGCGATATGGGGTGTGATACTTCCATAGCTCAAGCAGTTCTGCTAGCGAATCAGGGATGGTGTTGGGACAACGATTATCAATCCAAAAATCTGAGTCATCACGCTTTGACAAAACGTAATGTAACTTCAAGAAATCAATAATCCGCTCCCAGTGGTAGGTCATGGTTTTGTTGAATCGTCGAGCGATTATCGGCATCGTATTTCGGGTCTCTGGAAGCTGATCCCTGACAAACTTTGCCGATATTTCTATTAGCATCAATGCAGATGCCTCGAGGGGCTCCAAAAATCCCGCGGACAATCCAATCGCCACACAGTTGTGCTTCCAGAATATTTCTCGATGACCTGAGCGGATGGATATTTTCTTGACACTAAGACCCTTAAAGACTGGACCAATATAGTCAGACAGAGCCTTTTCAGCCTCTGCCTCGCTAGTGTGTTTACTAGAATAAACATGTCCGATCCCCCGACGGCTTGTCAGCCCGATATCCCAAATCCATCCTGCCTTTTGAGCCGTTGAAACAGTGTAAGGCAAGATCGGCTCTTCTTCAGATTCGTAGGGCTTCTGGGCGGCAAGTGCCCTGTCGATAAAAAGCGAGTCATTTTTATCGATGAACTCAACCCCTAATGTTTTACCCAGCAGTAATGATGCCATTCCGGTGCAGTCGACGAATAGGTCTGCTACAAGCTCTTGCCCATCTGTCGTTTTGACGTACCGGATACCTCCATCCTCTGACTTCAGGACCTCGGATATCGTTGCTAACTTGTGCTTTACGTTAAGCTTGCTCGTACAGTGGCGGGTTAAAAATTTTGTAAATTTACCCGCATTTAAGTGATACGCATAATTTGCAGCAGAATTATACTCAGGCATGGTAACCGTCTTTGGCGCAAGAGCTCGCTCGCAAAGAGCTTCCTGAAAACAAACGCTCTCTGAAAAGGAACGATCACCATTGTTTTTAAGCCAGCATGGCGCCAGATTAGTTTTTGTAAAATCTTGAGGTAGCATCAGGGGGTGATAGTAGTAGTCCGCCTCATCGCCGCTAACCCATTTAGCGAATTTAGCACCATGCTTAAAAGAGGCGTCGCACTCGCGAAAAAAATCGGTTTCCGAGATACCCATCTCTTTTAATGTGCCTTTCATGGTCGGCCATGTGCCCTCTCCTACACCAATTATCTTGACATCTGGGGACTCAACAAGGGTTACGCTCATAGTCTGACCGTAACGGGCCGCCAAAATCCCAGCAGTGAGCCAGCCTGCCGAACCTCCCCCAACGATCATAATAGAGCTAATTTGGCTCTCATTAGCTGATGTGCTTATCGTCATTTTAAATACACGCCCCCTAGACACACAAATTAACAATCAAAATTATAAGTCAATAGTAAACACAAACTTTCCCTTTGACCATACTCTTTGCGGCAGAGTAAGAAAGGGGCCATCGTATAAACGACGACCCCTCCAGACTTACCTCAAGCTGGCAAATCAGAGTTTCATGCGAATACCGACAGCATATCTCGCACTTCCTGTTGCTATATTCACCATGTGATTCTCATACCTTCCCCTCGCTCTCAGGTCCTCACTGGTGACATTTACTCCCTCAAAGAAAATCGTCGTGGAGTCCGAGTAATCATAGCTCGCAGAAATATCGAGCTGACCATACTCATCGAAGATCGTTGGCTCTGTCGTATTACGATCGTTCTGCCCAAAACGCTCAAAGAAAGTATCTCTGAAGTTGTATGCGACTCGCGCTTGAATTGGTCCCTTTTCATAAAAACCAATCATATTCCAAGTATCACCAACACCGGATAATGCAAAAGTTGTTGCAATGTTAGTTGCATCAAATGTTGCGTCAGTTTCAACCAAAGTCATGTTAGCAGTAATTCCGAAACCACTATCACCGAATAAATAAGAACCGGCGAACTCCCAGCCATCAACCTCNGCGACATCNTTATTGGATGGNCGCGTTACGTTGTACAATATNGGAGTGCCCCCAATATCCGGAGTAGCGACATCAGTCGGATAGGACAANGTCGCCCCCGAAGCAGTAGTCAAACTCTCCTGAGTTACCGTATTAGANACGAAATTATCGACGGTCTTTTTAAAGTACGCTGCAGAAAAATAGCTGAAGTCATCAAGATANAATTCCATACCTACGTCAATGTTTGTTGACGTNAACGGNAGGAGNCCAGGATTCCCNGCACTTGCTTGTCCTCCCGTACCAGCTTCGTCTCTGACGTCACCTGCAAGATTCCTTGCTGATCTCATCGAGGCGAGGTTGGGCCGAGTAATCGTCTCAGAATGCGCCAGCCTCAGGACTACCTGGTCAGTAATGTCGTACCTAAAAGATAGATTATGTAGTCCCATATCATAACTTGCTGAATCGGTGAAGTTAATCGAGCCGTCCTCGACCTTCTGCATTGGCTCACCAACCCCGGCCGCAATATATCCTGTCAGGTTAACCTCCTCAGATGTAGAATCGATGTCGGTAGACTCGTGTCTATACCCAAGAACCACCTCAAAAGGCTTACCCCCTATTTCAAGGCCCTCAGACTTGGTCTCGACATAAAATGCCGTCGTCTGCTCGTTAATGTCATACCATGAAGTCTCATCGACTAAAGCCAAGTGATTGGCCGGAAGTCCTCGATGAGAAAGCCACATATCAGACATCGAGGGATCATAAGTAACGAAGTTTGCACTGCCCTGGACAAAAGGATTATTGAAACTTACCTGCTGATAGTCGGCCTGCATCGCTGTTATATCAGCTGCATCACATACCCCAGACATCGCATAACCTCCTGATTCATTCAAGGCAAAGGCACGGTCGCCATCCTGATCGTATATCTCGCACACCATAGTCCTCGGATCATTAGTACCATCTCCATTGATATCACTATCCCTGAATTGTTGGTCATTAGGGCGCGCTGACATCGGATAGGAATCTTTGGTCTGATCCGAATACATAACGCCGGCTTTTAAAGAGAAAAGTCCATCATTATTAAATTCATAATCAACACGGAACTGATCAATTTCATCAGAAAGATTTCTCACCCTCTTTGTATGCTGATGAACCCGATAGTTCTGTTCAAGCATCTCGCTTTGGGCGATTGATGGCGCCGCAAAGTCACCACTAACAGCAAATACAGGATTTAGACCAGTTATCTGGATATCAGCCTTATTTCGCTCGTCCAGACTTCCTGGCTGAGACTCCGAACTGCTTGAGCTGTAAGAGATCGAAACTCGGGAGGCTTCATTAATGTCCATATCAAGGTTCAGTCCGACAGAATCATTTTCAACGCTAAGTTTGGGATTTGCGCTAAAAAAGTCTACGCCCTTGTTCGGGAAGGTCGCCGATGTAACGGTATTATTACCGTCATACGCCCATCCCGCTTGAGCACCATTAAAATTACCGAACCAGATTGCTGACTCTAGCTGGTGATTATCATCAGTGAACTCGGATACCTGATAGTCGAATGTGGCGGTAACACGATCATTTGCTTTGTACTGCATTACAAGATTGGCATTCTTCCGATCCCTGTCTCTTTCCTCATGCCCTGTGATGGATTGGATAGGCACATACCAAGGACTCCCGTCAGCCGTAGGGATTCCATACTCGGTATCAGGATCAACGGTACCATCTCCGTTCACATCAACCCGCAAGTTATTGAAACGCCTCCACTCTCGTACTTGCACGAAATCATTTTCAGTTTCACGATTCTGGAAGCTTCCTTGAACTAGGATACCGAAGTTGTCAGACAGCATTTTACTCACTAGACCCGAAAATTGTGGAGTAGTGCTTCCCGCATAATCATCAAAGAGCATCTTTACAGAACCACTCGTCTTGTCCCCGACCGCCATCGGTGTTGGTGTTTGAATGTCAATTAGTGCTCCGATACCCCCTGACGCTTTTGTGGCTGTTGCAGTCTTGTGCACCTCCACAGCCGTCACCATCCCCGGGAGGATATCAGAGAACCTATATGCTCTGTTTGCACTGACGTTTGGCATCTGACGTCCATTTACTGTGACAAAATTAAACTGCGGCCCCATCCCTCGAACGGTGATCTGATTCCCCTCTCCATTTGAGCGGCTAATAGCAACACCTGGGATCCGTTGTAAAGACTCCGCAAGGTTCGTGTCTGGAAACTTACCGATATCTTCAGCCAGAATAGCGTCCATCATGCCAGAGCTGTCTCGCTTACGAGCCGTTGCTGCCTTCATAGTCGATAGCATACCCGTTACGATAATCTCCTCAATACCGTCTGACTGCGCACACACTCCGCCCGACATAAGTGCGGTTGCAATACCAACCGACAGCATCGACCTCTTGAAGTCGTGCGGGCCCATAGCCTCATCCTTTTTTGATTTTTTCTTCATCTTTTGCTCCCCTTCACATAAAAAACGTGCTAAAACTCAGTCAGTTATCAACACCCCTTATCGACCAGAAACCTTGGTCAACAAACTAATTACCCCTGAGACATACCTCTGCTCAAGAGCACAAAAACTTATTCCCTCGACATCCTGTGAGCAGCCAGCTTAGTGCTCAACTCGTTTAGTACATCCGTGTACCTTGGCAGATACGCCAGATTCTGTGTCTCATCCGGATCCTGCTCATTATCGTAGAGCATCTGCTCGGCTACATTATCCCCTGCATCAAACCACTGAGTTAGCGTATAACGCCCCGTGTGGATCGCCTCAGCGGAGTGGTATCGCGGGAAGACAGCTTCCCGTGTGGGCGCATCTGAATCCTTCAGCGCACCAACTAGACTCATCCCCGCTACCTGTTCCGGAGTCCCAATCCCGGCGAGTTGAGTTAGAGTAGGAAAGATATCAATAAACTCCACTAAACCCTCAACAACATTCCCCTTGGGCATCCCAGGAGACTTAATTATAAGGGGAGTCTTTGTCGCAACATCAAAAGTAGAATGCTTGCACCAAAGGCCGTGCTCACCCAGGCTGTACCCATGGTCCCCCATAAGCACCACGATGGTGTTTTCGGCTAGCCCGAGCATTTCCAGCTGATCCAAAACAAGTCCCACCTGAGCATCAACATAGCTAACGGAGGCGTGGTACCCATGTATCAGGCGCCGTGCGAGCTCGTCGCTAACTGGTTTTGAATTTTTTTGTCGAAACGCCTTCACGCTTGTGTCAAAGGTAAATTTCTCGTCGTAAGCAATCCTGCTCGGTGTATCGCTGTAGTCTCTCAACTCTCCAAATTCATGATAAGCCTGAATAGGTGCTCCCTCAGGCAAGGTATCCCAATCAGCAAGCGAGAACTGATCCCTAGAATAGAGATCCCAATACTTTTTGGGGGCATTAAACGGAAGATGAGGCTTGACAAAGCCGACTGCTAAGAAGAACGGAGCACCGCCTGCACTCAGTTCCGACAGTGTGTCTATCGCTTTTACTGCAAGCTGCCCATCGAAATATGAGTCATCAGGTCCATCAAAGATCTCGGTCGCAGGGCCAAGCCCTGTAGAATTTTTTAAAGCTATATTCTCGGGAAGCTGATAATCATGCGGTATGTTACGTTCTGAAACTTGATCCATCCCTGGAATCCAAGCAGATCCACTGGTCCAGCTCTTGGAAGCAGTATCCTGACTGTTGTGAAAGATTTTTCCATATCCAACTGTGTGGTAGCCATTATCCTTAAAAGTCTCAAAAATCGTGGTAGCATGAGGCGCATCAACCTCGACGCTGGTGTAATAATTGGTAAATCGATTTGGGAGCGCCCGCATTCCGGTAATTAGACTAGCTCTAGATGCACCGCATACAGGGACGCTTACATAGGCTTTAGTAAATTGGGACCCCTGCGCAGCGAGGTTATCGATATTAGGAGATAGCGCGTGTTCCGACCCATAAACACCCAACTCACCACGCAAATCATCTACCATAATGAACAAGATGTTTGGTCTGGTATCCGAACTCTGAGATGAGCACCCCATGAACATGAAGCCTAGACTCAGATAAAACAATGAACTTATTCCAACGAACGCTATTTTTATCAAACTAAAATTCCTGATTTTTTCCATCTATACACCTTTATCATCAAATGCCATTAACAAAAAAGAGGTATCTCTTTATTTAATAACATGACAATAATTTATTTATGAATAGATTCTATTCATTATCTTATAGTCATTATGACTATATTACCCATTTTTGCAATATTGCCCGATGATGTCAACATTTTGAACCGATAGAGTGCTTTTTCTAAGTAGCCACCAATTATCTGCACCAAGTAAGTGCGGAGGAGATAATCATCCAGACATTATTTATATTGAAATGGGTTAAAAAAAAGTCTAAAAAGGAGAAACGTCCTAGATTAAGGCGACTGAGCACTCAAGCTCTCCGCCCGATTATTGGGTGAGGTTCATTTAAAAAGGTACTGATCGGTGTGTTGGGACTCAAAACACCGATATACTCGATACGGTAAAAATCCAAGGGGAAAAATAATGTCAGAAATACCTGATATCTCACGCCAGCTCAGATCTCTAGTAAAATCAAGCGGAGAGCTTGAGCTCTCGATTAAAGACTCAAAGGTTGCCCCTCCAGGGACAAACGAAGTGCTACTCAAGGTCGAGGCCTCGCCAATAAACCCATCAGACCTAGGCTTGCTGCTAGGTTATTCCGATATCTCGAAAGCTAAGTATTCCGGAACGGAGTCAAACCCAAGAGTCACTGCACCCATCAACCCCAAGCTAATGCCAGCATTGGCCGCTCGCATAGACAAGTCCATATCTGTTGGTAACGAAGGTGCCGGTTTAGTAATTGCGGCTGGCGAATCGGATGAGGCGCAGGCTCTAATAGGCAAAACTGTCGCAGGGCTTGGCGCCCCCATGTATAGCCAATATCGAACACTTAAGGTGCATCAGTGCCTTGAAATGCATCGGGGTGTCAGTTCTAAGCAAGCAGCAGCCTGCTTCGTAAACCCCCTCACCGCAATGGGCATGGTTGAGACAATGCGTCTTGAGGGCTTCTCTGCCTTGGCGCATACGGCTGCTGCCTCTAACTTAGGCCAGATGCTCCAAAAAATTTGCCTAATAGATAATGTGCCGCTGGTGAATATTGTCCGCAAGCCCGAGCAAGAGCAAATTTTAAGGGGGATCGGTGCGACCCATGTATGCGATTCCAGCAAGGATACCTTCCCAATGGATTTACAAAATGCCATCGCACAGACTAAGGCTTATATAGCATTCGATGCAACGGGCGGCGGGCGCCTATCGAACGACATCCTCGCTGCAATGGAACGCGCAGCAAATGCTGTTGCAGGGGGATTTAATCACTATGGATCAACGCAACACAAGCAGGTTTATGTATATGGTGGCCTCGAGAGGTCAGATACGATTCTGAAAAGAAACTATGGAATGCAATGGGGGCTCGGAGGCTGGCTGCTGACACCATTTTTACAAAAAATTGGTAGGGAACGCACTGTAGAACTCCGTCAGCGCGTTGCCAGCGAGGTTACGACAACTTTTCAGAGCAACTTTAGCCGAGAGGTTTCGATGGCAGGAGCTCTTGCCGCAGAGGCACTCAACGCCTATTCAAAACAGTCAACCGGTCAAAAATATCTCATTAATCCTAGTCTCTAGGTTTTGAATTTTTTTCATAGGGGGCATGTAACCGCCACTAAAAGTAATGGTAGATGAGACCTAGATAAAACGATGCATCTAAGGCAACTACCAAGATAAATTGTCGCATCCAAAACACCAAATCTAATATTTTCAATAAAATAGAACTCTAAAAATCACTTGAACTATCGATCGCACGACCTCAGTTTTCTGACCTTTTTGAGATCACATTTTTTTTGCATAATCATCACTAGCACAAGATAGCAGGGTTCAAGTAACCTCGCCTAAAAATTGCATAATACCCAACTTCGGTCGACGAGGTAACAGAGGTAATTGCAATTAATTTTTTAACTTATCCCGTCCATACCCTCTCCATTGTTCATATATAAAATTTTAATACGCCATCCACTTTCTGTGTTTACCATGAGATGTGACACGTCATACCTGCCAATCTCAGTGCTATCGTGATCAAATCGGGAAAAATTTAGTTGGACCATTGCAATTGCGAGATCTTCAAAGATAATCTCCGAATGATTCACTGATGATGAGCGCCAGCCGCCTGCTACCATCTTTTCGAAGTCAACGGCATTACGATACTTATAAAAGAGGCTTGTCTTATTACCAATAATAAAGACACAAGGGGAATCCCATATCTCATCAAGAGACTCGAGATCCTTGGCGTTAAAGCACTGAAAAAAGCTTTCTAAAGTCTCGATAGGAGAACTTTTTGACCGATAAGCTACCATAAATAAACACCTTTGTTTCCTATATATGAAGTTGGGCACAACTCTGCAGCCAACAGCAGAATTAATCAATTCTGCGCACAAGAATCGAAAATAGTCACCCAACAACTTGTCACTCGACCCATCTCAACCAAAGGACTGGATTTCGAATCGGGAAATTCCTCCTCACTTCGTAGACCTCTGAATCGCGTTGTAATGACTTCACAACCTCAAAAAATTCGCAATAATCAAGTTGATAACCACCGAAGAGCATTGAGGCGTGCCTCATTGGCCACTCATCCCAATATTGCACGTCTTTGCGATAAGGCCAACTCGTTTTATCCTTTAAAAATTGAAACATGAAATCAAGTCCTACGCGCATTGACCTACCATTTTCGGTCTCATATAACCACAAATTTTGATCATCTGTGGATGCTATCTGAGCAATTCCTGCCATGAGATCAAGTATAAATAGAGAATATCCGAAGGGCTTGGTTCGGTTTATTTCTGCCGGAAAAGACCCGTTAAAATCCATCATTTTAGGCAAATATCGCACTCGGATCTGGCGACGAACCAGGTCTAACAATACTGTATCTCCAGTAAGTGTCGCAAAGGAGGCAATTTGGAGGGACCACGCTACTCCATGATTATTGGGATGTTCACGCTCTTTGACTCCAAATGGGTGACTGTTCATCCACCTTGAATATTCCGAAAACCATGCTTTTACTAGAGTTCCATTCACTTTGGAAATTGCACCTCGCTCGATCAGAATATTGGCTGCAAGCGCCACCTCTATCAAGTGAAGTGTGTCGATCAGTCCTATACTCCGGCCTGTATATCGACCTTTGATTGCCTGTGCATATCGTAGATTGGGATTCATAGAGGTTTCGGAATTAACAAACCACGCTAGAAGATGTGCCTCAGCTCGGTTAGCATATTTTTTTGATTGAACCACGTCATCCGTCAGCAAATATCCTGCCACCAATCCGGCCATGATATCTGCAAGCCGCATCATCGACAGCCGATGGGCTATAAAATTTTTAGGATTACTCTCACCATCTCGCCGGACGTAAGGCGCATTATAATCGCCGTCTACGGGCCACCAATAATCCCCCTCTGAATAGAAATCGTTAATGCCCCCCGCACTGCGGTCAGAAATGTCAGAAGTCACCGTCCTTATCTCTGCTGTGTAAGATTTCTCTAAATTGGAAAGTATATGATCCCGATCAAGTTCAATAATCTTTGCGACACCACACTGCGCGTTTTTTTCAACCATTAGGTTATTCGGAGACACGGCGTGGCCAAATATTGTAGAGGTGCCTAAGACCAGAAATAGAGCAACAGAAACCAAAAAGAACGACACTTATTTTTGCCGCTCTTTAAGCTGCAGGTCGTACAGAGAAGTATAGCGCGGTTTCTGATTAATCTGCTCCATATAGGCATCCGGCCCGTACTGTATTTCAAGAGGCGAGGTACCATGGATCCCAATGAGACGACTCTGGACCCCGTCACGTGGACCTTTAAGCGTAACAACGTGATCAGTGTGTGGCTCTTCTCTAGTGATCACCTCTATATTGTAAAGAGTACTAAAGCGTCCATGAGAGGGTTTCCAATAAGATGCCCCTCCCCCACCGAAGAGTGGATAGGTACGGTTTTCATCAAGCAATGGAAGGTGAACCCTTATGTTATCGAATAAGTTTTGATGATTTGCCCCCGAATGTTGGTCGAGGATGGGGTATGACAAGACCTCACAATCTTTATAAACGCTCTTAACGGCATATGTATTGAAGCTAAGGGGGTGCTCTGCAGTGTTTTCGACTCTGACGCGCTTGGCTAAGACATTGTAAACACTTCCCATATGCACAGTATAGTGCGCTCTATGGGGACCCGAAGTAGTAATGTCCTCAAGAGTTACATTAGCGATATCGTCGGTTAAGATGCCGCTATCAGCGTTAATTATCTCTATATTTCGGACAAATCCGTCATATACCCCTTCGAGATAAATCCCGTTATAGCCCTCCTCTACATGATGCGCGATATACACTCCATTGGGAAATTCCAGTGTAAAGTCACTTAACGAAACGTTCTCTAAGTGCTCCCACCGAACGAGCTTCGGTTTCCAGTCACGATTAGCATCAATCAACAGGGGGTCTGCTAACTGTAACTGATCTCCATCCATGGCCAGTATCTTAGTGACCTGAGTAACCAAGGCCCGATTTGCATTCGTCCAATGGTGACTACCGATAGTCGAAAAGCGAGTGGGGTCTCCATAAAGCTCTTTCAATAGAGAGCTATTTCTTCCCTCGACATTATACCACTCAAGCTTAATGACATCGCCAACGCGCAGGCGCCGGACATCATCAACCTTAACAGATAGCTTTCCTCGGACACCTCCAATAACATTGGCGAGTACGTCAGTAGGCCTATCGTACTCTTTCAAATAGGCCTTCCCTCTGGCGCCGGGAACCCTTACCCAAAGATAACCTCCCGTCCAAGCGTATAGTGAAAAAGGCAGATCAATGTTATTGGCTCGTTCACGCTGGCGCTTATCATTCAGGATAAGGTACTCAGATAACTCAAGCAGTTGAGGGGGTGTATCGAGGAGTCGCAATGGTCTGGGGTAGAAGAGAGTGGTTTCAAGCCCAACACCCTGGATTGCAAAATCGCTTCGATCGATGTAAAGGATTTCGGACAATATAAAACGGCCTGCCGGGAACTTGACGACTACGGGACCATCAAAAGCTTTTGCCGCCTCTAACGCCTTTAAAACGCTCTTACTATCATCCTTGCCGTCGCCTGCGATGGCCCCATAATCGGTCACATTGAAAATTTTTCCATCTACAGACGGCAGGGATGTGTTGCCATTTTTATATCCCGCATACGAAAAATCTGGAAGATACGGTGACCTCTCGGTGACGATATTGGGTATCGATTTCGCATGCGCTGATAGAAGACGATCCGACTTTTCCGTTACACCCTTTTCGGGAAATTGCTCATACCCTGACACGTTTGACGCTAAAAAGAATACGGAAACGATGAAAAAGCACTGGAAATAACGTTTCATTTTTCCGGTATCTTTATGTAGTGCCCCTTGAAGTCTTGCGTTTGCACACCAATGGTCGCCTCTGAATCGCCAGGCTCAAACAGGATAGAAGCTCTCCCGTTTGCAAGTTGCCGTACCAACCCTCCACCGGGTGTTCCAAGACCCTTTTGGAACTCACCGCCCCCATTATGAGTGAAGTAAATGGTCTGTGCACAAGTGATACAGAGCCTGTCCTTGCTATCGAGCGCCTCCGCCTTAATGAGCAAACTACTATCTGGACCTTTTTCCAGCTTAAGATCGATTCGCTTGAGCTTTCCGGGCCTATCCACGACATAATTTACCGAGATTTTATGTTCTGCAATTACAACTTGATCATTATCATATCCTTCAACCCTGAGCTCATTGATGCCCTCCTTAAAAATCACATCCCACGTTAACCCCGAGGCCGGATACTTCGCAAGATCACGAATCTTTGTGCCGAGAGCACTTCCATTTAGGTAAAGTTGTGCGCTGTTAGAATTGCAGAAAACAGAGATTATTTTTTTTTCACCACGGCGCCCATACCTATCAGTCCATGTATCTGATTCAATCCAACATACCGGCTCCTGTTTCCAGTAACTCGCGAACACGTGATATGCATCTTTTGGCTGTCCCGATCGATCAACTAAACCCTTTTGGTTAACAAAAGGAATCGCATTTTCTGGGCGAATTGGTGTCCCGAAATCTTTGAATGCCCATTGAGCCGAGCCCGTGAATGACGGGTCCGTCTCTGCGTATCTGAGTGTCCAGTCGAAAAGGTCAACAATATAGGTTTCATCCCATACATAAGATTTCGCCACGGAGGTTATGCCGACCTGATTGACCGCCTCCTCAACAGACACCTGCGCGCGGTCTCCACCAACACCAACACCACCGAAAGGCGACTCAACATGCCTTCCAACATGAGACGAGCCCCCATACTCCATGTGTAATAGAGCGGGTACCTCCTCACGATATTTGAGGATGGCTCCCTCATATTGGTGGTAACCGCCACCATACCAGCCCATCCAGATGGACGGAGAATAAACATCAACTACTTTAGCCCCTTCCGTAAACTTCCTAATCACAGTTAACCTTCCAGGATCCAATTGCTTGGCCATAGCATGAAGGATTTCTAGCTCCTTCAGCACTCTCAACGTGTCAGTCATATCCGGAGCATCCGAATCCCAGACCATTTCGTTACCAAGCCCCCAAAAGAAAATACTGGGTCGGTTATAGTTTTGCTCGATCATCCTCCTAGTGATATGGTGAGTATTTTTCTGCCACGAGGCCCCACCAACACCGCCGCGATTCCACGGTACCTCGTCCCATAGAATCAAACCTAAACGATCAGCCTCATCATAAATCACGGGGTCATGGGGATAGTGACCTAACCTAACGAAATTAGCTCCTAAATCTTTGATTTGTCTAATATCTTTTATCCTTTGCTCGTCAGGCATGGCTGAGCCGACGCCAGCATGATCCTCATGCAAGTGGGTTCCTCGCAAGAGCAGCCTCTTCCCATTTAAGAAAAATGGACCATGGGGCTTGAACTCGTACCATCGGAAGCCAAAGTGGTCTTCAAAAGTGTCAACTACGGAGCCCCTCTCATCGATCATCTGGACCTGTAACCTGTAAAGAGAGGGGGTATCCGGTGACCAAAGCGCCGGATTTTGGATGACAAAATCTGAGCCTAGACCAGATTCGAGAAGCGATCCATCAGGACCGAAAATCTTGCTTTCTAGCCTCGCAGGCTGGAAATTATCCTTGAGGTTGACCTCTGGCACCAATGACACCCGCCCAATGGCACTGGTGACTTCTGGAGTTTTTATTCTAACGCTCTTGATAAAAGAGGATGGCTTTACTTCTAACCAAACGTCTCGTGTCAACCCACCAAACTGAAAGAAGTCCGCCTTGTGAGATGGTATTAGATCAATATCAATACCATTATCGACACGCACGTCAATTATATTTTCTCCATCAAAAACATATCCCGAGATCTCCAAGTCGAAACTCACATAACCGCCCACATGGGTACCGGCAAGCTCTCCATTGACATAAATCTGAGCCTTCATCTGGGCGGCCTCAAAATGAAGAAAATATCGACGACCCTTTGAGAGATGCATAGTTAGGTATTTACGATACCAGGAGGCATCTCTACGATACCCGGTCACATTATCCGTAGTATCCTGATCATTCCATGTGTGCGGGAGATCGACTGCCTCCCAAGAATTTTCTGACTTGAGCATTGAGTGGTCTGCATCGGAGTTCTCGAGATATAACCAGTCATCTGAAATTAGTTGTCTGGAAGAACCATGCTCAGCATTATCTTTTGAGGCACCAACATGAGGGGTCTCAGAGAAACAACCGCTCAAGCACCAAAGCAGCCCAAGTGAGAGTATCCTAATAGATAATGACCTAATATCCACTTTTACTTTTCCCCGCTTCAGTCTGTAAAAATCCATCTGTGCACTTGTAAGCGATATGGCCTCAGCTAGTTTTGCAACTTAAAAATATAAATCCTAATTTTACATAAGTGCATTCTGATAGTTAATAAAAAAATCTCTCTCCACAGATTAAACTGTTAACGGCCCATCCAGCCGCCGTCAACCGTCAACACGTGGCCGTTGACGTAATCAGAGGATGAAGATGCAAGAAAAGTTGCAGCGCCAACAATGTCCTCCGGTTTTCCCCAACGCTTTGCAGGAATCCTTGCCAAAATCTCCTTATTTCGAACAGGATCCGACCGCAAAGCTGCCGTATTGTCGGTGGCAATGTAGCCTGGAGCGATTGCATTAACCTGCACTCCCCCCGAAGCCCATTCATTAGCAAGAGCCTTTGTCAACTGAGCCACACCACCCTTGCTAGCAGCGTAAGCTGGAACCGTCAGCCCACCCTGAAAGCTGAGCAAAGACGCAATGTTTATGATTTTACCAGAACCTCGCTCTAACATGTGTTTCCCTACTTCTCTACAAAACTGGAAGACCCCAGTCAGATTTGTATCGATTACTGACCGCCAATCCTCGTCAGTATAAACCTTAGAAGGACCACGACGAATCGTTCCCGCATTGTTCACCAAAATATCAATATGATTGCAGAAGTGAAAAATGGCTTCACAAGCCTCCGTTACTTCAGCGGCCTTCGACTGGTCACAACCAATTGCCAGTGAGCGACGACCAAGGGCCTCTATTTGCATCATGGTAGCCACCGCATTCTCATGAGCTGAGGCTAGAGCTATGACATCAGCACCTGCTCTTGCAAAGCCAAGCGCAATAGCTCGACCGATCCCTCGGCTCGCGCCGGTGACTATTGCTGTTTTTCCTGTTAGGTCAAAAGCAGTCATCTTTACCCTCATTAGCTAAGCAAGCCAAGGGCGTTTGGCAAGCCCTCGCTTAAGGTAGGGAAAAACGTCACCAACAACAGCACACCAATCAATGCTAGATAAAGCATCTTTAGGGGCCGAATGAGACGCTGGATGGTGGTGCCGGCAACGGCACACCCGACGAAGAGCACGCTGCCGACCGGGGGGGTACAAAGGCCAATCGATAAATTTAACACCAACATGATCCCGAAATGGATTGGCGACATACCGAGGTCCGTGGCTACTGGTAGGAAGATAGGCGTAAATATCAATATCGCGGGTGTAATGTCGAGGAATATGCCGACCAATAATAAAATAACATTGATCATGAGGAGGATAACGAGAGGATTATCACTTATCCCTAGCATGTATTCACTTATACTCTGCGGAATGTTTTCGTAAGCCAACACCCATGCCATTCCTGAAGAAACTCCTATCAGAAGCAGTACGATCGCTGTTGTTTCGATAGACTTAAGCATGACGCTGGGAAGGTCGCGGATGCTTATCTCTCCGTAGTGGAGTGTCAACGCAAGCCCATATACCACGGCAACAGCACTCGCCTCTGTTGCGGTAAAAAGGCCCGCGACTATCCCTACTACAACAATGACGACCATAAAGATACTTGGCCCGGCGTCCAAGACCTTGTAAATTGCGATCCTTAATGGAATACGCTCGGACACTGGGAAATTATGATGTTTAGAATAAATAGCTGCCACGATCATCAATGCAACACCCGCGATTATTCCGGGCACATAACCTGCCATAAACAATGCTGCAATCGACACACCTCCGGCCGCAACCGCATACACAATAAGCACATTACTAGGCGGGATCAACAGCCCTAGGATAGAGCCAGTAACTGTAACGGCAGTGCTAAAGTCTCTATCATAACCTTCCTCCTCCATTTTTGGGATCATGAACGAGCCAATTGCTGACGTCGCTGCCACTGCAGAACCTGAAATAGAGCCAAAAAGCATACACGACAGCGTGTTAACGAGTGCCAGCCCTCCTGGAACGGTGCCAATTAATGCCTTTGCCGCCTCTATCAAGCGCTCCGCAATGCCTCCGCGACCCATGAGGTACCCCGACATGATAAAAAACGGTATAGACAATAAGGTAAAGCTATCAAGCCCTCCCACAAGACGCTGAGCCAGCGTCGTGGTCGCGAACTCGAAAGGCATGCTAAGCATTAACGTAATCAAAGACGAAAGTGCGATACATACCGCGATGGGCACGCCCAGTAAAATGAAAGCAAAGAAAATACCTAGTAGGACGAAAACAGTTAAAAGCATTTCAATGACCCTCATCTGGATCGTTATTTAATAGGTCGGTCTGTTCTCCAGCCCCATCACCTGTTCGTAATACTTCTCCTATGTGATTCACAGCGTAAATCGATATAAAGATGCCGCTTAGAGGTAGCACTAGGTACACATGGGACATCTGAACTCCAAGTGCAGCAGAAGTCTGTTGTAGATCCCCGGTCAGCTCAACGAGTTGGAACCCCCCGTATATTAAAACTACAACCGCAAATAACAGACTTACAAGCATCGCAAGGATTTCGGCAGTCATTCTCTCCCTTCCCGCAAGTGTTGTAACAAAGACATCAATACAAACATGCATTCGGTTCCGAAATGTATAAACTGCTCCAAGCATGCCCAACCAGATCAGTAAAAATCGAGCTAGCTCCTCGGTGACAGAGCTGGGCGCCTCTAACGCATACCTGCCAACGACTTGCCAAAGCACAACAACCAACATCGAAGTCCCGATAAAAAGGAGCGCCAACTTAAGAAACATATCTAGCATGCTTATTAAACCCCTCAAGGTGACGCCTCCAGGTCCTCTACCCGCTTTATAATCGATCCAAGTTCACTATCGCGAAACGCAGTCCTCATGGCTGCCACTGCAGCCCTAAAAGGTTTTTTATCTGGATAGATCACTTGCACACCGGCTGCCTTAACCTGTTGCAAAGCATGTGTTTCTGCCTCAGCCCAAAGCTTTTTTTGGAGGGCCACCGACTCAACCACCGCCCGATTTAACCATTCTTTTTGCACTTCCGAAAGCCTGTCGAACACAGCACTGGACATTACTAACACATCCGGAACCGAGGTATGCTCGTCTAAGGTATAATACTTGGCTGCCTCATAATGCTTTGACAAAAAATATGATGGAGGATTATTCTCTGCGCCATCAACCACACCCTGCTGAAGCGCGGTGTACAGCTCACCCCAGGTTATAGGTGTTGCAGCGCCCCCAAGGGCCTCGACCATCTCTATGGAAGTGCGGCTGGGCAACACACGCACCTTCTTACCGATAAGATCTTGTGGGGTATTGACCGCAACATCGCTCATGTAAAAGCTCCTGCTACCGGCATCGTAATAGCCTACCCCTTTAAGCCTGACATCACCGAGTGTATTTAACATCGACTTACCAACATCACTATCGAGCACTCGCCAGTAGTGATCACTGTCCGCGAATAGGTATGGTATAGAAAATAGACGCATGCCCGAAGAGAATCCCTCGAGAGAGATAGCGGAGACTTTCGTCATGGCGATTGATCCGACTTGTAACATCTCAATCATTTCCCTCTCACTACCCAGTTGTCCATTAAGATAGATATCAATCCGCATCTTTCCCCTTGAGAATACAGCAAGCCGCTCAGCCATGTGTTCCATGGCTCTATGTACCGGATGCTCAGCACTCAGTCCGTGGGCTAGCTTTAGCACAGCAACCTCAGACGAATTATCGTGCCGTAAGAGGACAAAAGTCGATAACAGCACTGGGACCAAAACCACAATTGTTAAAAGGGACCTCGATAATTTCATAATGGCAAAATTCCCTTATTATGAAGCCTCAGCACCGCCGAACCCGCTAAAAGAAAAGCGCCTGCCCCATAAAGCTGAGTTTCATCCTCAAACACCTGGCCGGGAGCCTCTCCCACCTGCTGAACCCAACCAATCATACCTGAGGGAGCTACTGAGCTTACAAGTGCGCTCCATCCCATCAGCACAGATGCTAAATATGTATCTTTGTCTAATAAACCATTTGACACACCCCAAGCTAAGCCAGCAACAAAGAAGGCGGTCCCGCTGGTCTCAGGCGCAGGGTAGAGGTCACCCGCCCTAAGTGATACCGGCCAATATCCCGCGTCACCTTGCAGGGGGAGTAATGCAGCCGCCATTGAAAGATACAATTTAGTATATTTGTCCAAATCTGGATGATCGTCTGAAAGGTTATCAATTATGTCAGTCAACCCGGAAAACACCCAACCATTCCCCCTGCTCCAAAAGATTTTCTCGCCATTTGACTCTCGCTTCGAAAAAAAACGGCTGTCTCGAAAAAAAAGGCTACTATCTTTGTCAAAAAGATATTCAACCGTTCGCCAATACTCGGCATTAGCAAAATCAACATAATCACTATTTCCTGTAATCTTGGTCAACCTCGTCCAAACAGGCGGTGACATGAACAACGCATCAGACCAGCACCACCTTTTCAGGCACCGCTTATAATATCCCTCCTCCACACCCGGCGAATCAAAGTTAAGCGGCTCCTCTGAGGGAGCCGATAATATGAGATCGAACTGTCTTTGGGTGTGCTCGAACATAACTGGCTCTGAAAAAAAATCATATAGTACGAGATAATACTGACCAACGACATGGTCATCCGCATGGTAAATCCTGTCTCCAAGCTTATACTCTTGCCTTGAACCAATGTCCCGCAGCAAAAGCAGCTTTTTCTCGTCACCAGATTCGATGGCCCAATCTGCAAGTCCCTTGAAAAAGGTTCCTTGATGCCACTCCCTTGGATCCTGAGAGCGCTCTACAAACGTTTTTATGTGCCCTTTAAAATCAGACAAATGACTTAACTGCCAATCTGCTACCTCGTTCGTAATGTTTATGACATCCTCCCGAGTTGTCGAGATCTTATCTGTCTCTAAATCACTATCAACCAGATTGTAAGAACAGGCGCTAATCCAGTATGACAATACAAAAACACTTAGCTTCTTCCACGAATACTGTGCCCGAAAAAAAAAATTTTTATTCATTTGGACCTCTCAATTGGTCTGGCCGTTATACCAGCCATGATTATTTTGGTCAAACCCATGTTGCATAACGCCTATGATTTCGTTAGTGTTTTGGTATGTATAGTACAGTAATCTGTTCATCTAAGTCTTCACCTATAATACTGGTTATTTTCATGACCATCTTATTTTTGGGTTGTGCCGAGCCGCATGGTGCTAAGAGAGGCGTCCATCAAAACGAGCCTAGACTAGAAGAAATGCAGGCGCAGGCCGACATCGGACTTTTAGCACGTGGAGGCCAATCGGTTGACAATGTTACTACTCCGCCCGGTTACAAGCCCGGAGATAAGCTCATAACATATGAAGGACCCGGATGGGAATCTCAGATGGTGGGCTATCGACTCTACCTCGATGGTCGGAACGCAATTGACGTATTCGGCAAAAAGACGACCAATATGGTTCTTAAACAAGTTGGGCGTGGCGATGATTATCATCAAATGCAACCGTGGGGCATGGATATCCTGAAGGTTGGCGCATCACTCGGTGGTGGAGGTTTCGGTGTTCTTGAAGACGGTGAGGCGCGACAGATCGGTCCAGCAATTCAATTTTCTGCAAAAATTCTTAGGAATGGGCCGCAAAGATCCACAGTAGAGGTAATTCACAGCCAGTCCCAAAAGTGTGGTGGAGATGTCACGGCTAAATATACAATAGAGGGTGGCAATAGATTAACCCGAGTCGAGGTGGATAGCCAATGTCGGTTACCTTTAGTAGCCGGCTTGGTAAAGCATCCGGGTACGACACAATTATCTCAACCCGAAAAAAAAGCTGGCTGGAATTACATTGCAAGATATGGTGATCAAAGCCTTGTGCCGGATAACCTCGGGCTCGCAATATTCTTTCAATCCGATGATATAGTTGCTCAAGGAAAGGATGAAGACGACGATTACATCATTTTCAAAAACGACTCCAACCCTGAGTACTTGTTCGCCGCCGCCTGGGAACAAGAGCCGTTTGGAATCCGCGATATAAACGAGTTTGAGAACTGGCTCAAAGACACCCTGATAGAGCTCAATAAAACATCTCCATAAAACGTCATAGGAAACATACGATGAAAATACGCCACACTGCCGACATTGTCCGTTATAAGACAATGACAAACACGGAGCTCTCAGACTCCTTTACCATTCGCGATTTATTTTCGCGAGGCGGTATTTCTTCTATTTACTCGGACATCGATCGAGGCATAATTGGAACTGCGGTACCTGATGGCTCTATACTTGTGCTCGAGACATCAGATGCCATCAGGTCAGACTTCTTTGCAGAACGGCGTGAGATTGGTGTCATTAATATAGGCGGTAGTGGGCATATTAAGGTGGATGAAAAGCTGTTTCAGCTCGACAAGCTTGACAGCCTGTATATTGGACGAGGATCAAAATATGTTGCCTTTGGAAGCACTAATCCTAATCAACCTGCGAAGTTTTATTTCATCAGTTACCCCGCTCACAAAAGCTATCCTACAACCCTCATCGAAAAAAAGTATGTGCCCAGAAAAGAGATGGGAGAGCAAAGCACAAGTAACAAGCGCGTCATCTTTCAGTCAATTCACCCCGACAGGGTAGCCACATGTCAGCTTTTAATGGGCTTCACAATACTCGACATTGGCAGTGTTTGGAACACCTTTCCCCCACACACTCACCTTAGGAGATCCGAATTCTACCTTTACTTCGACCTCGCAGAAGACTCGAGGGTTTTCCACTTTATGGGTGAGGAAAATTCTGTTAAGACTTTGGTATTAAAAAATCAGGATGTAGCTCTCTCCCCCAGTTGGTCGATGCACTGCGGCGCGGGTACTAGCGCCTACAGTTTCATCTGGGCGATGGGTGGGGAGAACCAAGACTTCGATGATATGGATTTTATAAAACCTCAATATCTGGGATGACTTTCCAGACAACCATAGACCAAAAGATTTTAGCTAATCATTTACTCGTACTTTAGGCTACTTGTTTTGGTTAAGAATCAAAGCTAACTCTTGAGCCATAGCCTGTTGATTATGTCTCTCGGTAATTGTATGATCAAATTGGGCTGTTCAGTCGGCCTGACCAATTGCTAGCGTTGGTAATATAAAACATAAATAATATGTAATCAGAGGGGGTATTCTATGGGTAAGTTGGCCCAGTTATTTGCGAATGTATTTTGCTTAACTCTTTTAACCACCTCAATCATGGCACAGGAAGGTTCTCCTGATACTTTGCCGGAAGTTGAGGAAATCATTGTAACGGGTGCAATTCAGCAAGGTGCTTTAAAGTCACTCGAGGTAAAACGAGATAACACCGTGATATCTGACGCATTATTCGGAGCTGATTTAGGCGAGTTACCGGATCTGTCGATAGCCGAGTCGTTGGAGCGAATGCCAGGGGTGACCTCCGATCGCTTCAAGGGAGGAGCCTCCGAGATGTCCGTTCGGGGGTTAGGAGCTTTTCTTTCCTACTCGACATTCAACGGGAGAGAGATTACATCTGGGAGTGACGGAAGACAGGTAAACTTTGGACAGTTTCCCTCAGAGCTCGTCAGCGGAACCATTGCATATAAATCTCAGCAAGCAAGCATGGTCGAGGGAGGCGTATCTGGTACGATAGAGCTGCTCGGGCTGAAGCCGATCGATTATGGTAAAAGACGAATACAGATCCAAGGACTATTTGGGTATAACGACTATGAAGCGCGCGTGGATGGGGGTGAGGGACTTAGCCAAAGGTATACGGCTTCATTTGTCGACAGTTGGGACACTAATAATGGTAAGTGGGGCATTGCGGTCGGCGGACAGCTCAGAGATGACACTGCTCCTGAGGACTTTTTTACAACAAGCTCAAGCTATAGGCCATGTATAACCCAGCATGCGGGCGGCAGCAGCGTAAGGAACTATGCGAGTAGTAACTGCAGCGCCAATGACGATGATAACGTTACCAGTGCAGCTGAAAGTTTAGCGCTAGGTGTGCCTTTCTATTTAGTCTCTAACCAATATATCTGGCGGGCTATGAAGACAGATGCAGACAAGGATTCTTTCTTTACAACAGTTCAATGGCAGCCCAACGATGAGCTTGACCTTACCCTTGACTACCAGTTTTCTGACCGTTTCGATTCCGAAGAGCGAGCTAATCTAGTGTTGGCAGACGGACGAAGGAGAATAACTCCCATAGAAATTGCTGATAATGGAGCGTTAATGTCGTGGACCGGAAACACCCGGATAGAGAACCAAACTGTGTACCGAGTTCGAGAGGAATCATTTGAAAGTTTGGGGTTGAACGGTAGTTGGAGTCGAGACCGAATCAAGGTCACAGGTGACATTTCGTTCAACAAGAGTGAGCGAAATCAGGACGAGCTTGACATGCGAATTCGCCGGAACTCTAGGGTTGATTACACTGCAGACCGACGAGGAAGTAATGTGATGAATTTTGTTATCGACCCTGCTCAAGTCTTTGATCTGATGGATCATAGTGTTTATGACAATGGCGCAAGGGCTCGAAGGAGACTTGAGGAAAACACCGACGAAATCTTTGCGATGAAGATCGACCTAGAATATGAGCTTGATGATGATTTCATGACCCATTTCAAGACTGGAATTAGAAGTTCATCGCGTCAGCGAGTGAACGATGATGGTATAGATCGAACAGCATCCAGTAGTTGTGACTCCTCCAGCTTTTGTATTCAAGAGGGCGGTTATCTTAGTGAGGGTGCCATCGCAGCTAGACGAGATACCTTTTTGGTAGAAGACTTCTTTGAGGGCGCCGATACCGATTTTGCGCTCACACAGTGGGCCACATGGGATGCAGTACCTCTATATAATGCGCTCACTGGGGGGGGTGCGGCAGGCCTATTCGATCCTGGACAGAGCACTATGTCGACACACGACACCGACGTGACCGAGGACATAACAGCTGTCTATGGTCAGATTGACTTCGCCTCAGAAATGTTCGGCCTTCCAGCATCTGGTAATGTGGGTGTCAGGGTCGTGAAAACAGAGATAGAGTCCGTGGGGATCTCATCAGACATCAGCACCGCGCTAACTGCACCTGATAACCTTGCGATCACCTTGAGCGGCGGCACACTTGCCGGTACTGAAACAAACTCATTTACCAATGTTCTGCCAAGCGTCAATGTCTCCTTAGAACTCCGAGAGGACATGTTGCTGAGATTTGCTGCGTACCAAGCGATTGCCCGACCTGATGCTAGGCTCATGAGTGCGGCGCTCGACCTCGATGATATCGATGTTGACCCCACGCAGGATGGATTTAGCCAACGGCAGACGATCGCGGGAATGATTCAGCCGCAAGGTAATCCGCAACTAGAGGTACTTGAAGCGACGAATTTCGATGTTTCTTGGGAGTGGTATATCAGTGACGACTCCGCAGTTTCAGTTGCCGCATATCACAAGGATATAAAAGCTGGTCTCAATGCGATCGTAACCGAGCAGCTGACACTGATGGTTGACGGAGCACCCTCTACATTTGAAATATCACGTTTTGGTAACTCTGACGACTCGAGTACCCTTACAGGAATAGAACTAGCGGGGCAGCACCAGTTCTCAACATTACCACCACCGTTTAATGGCTTGAGGATTCAGGGAAACATCAACATCGCGGACTCTGATTATGAGACACCTGATCCTACTGCAGTTGGTGGAAGCGCCTACCCGATGAGAAATTTTGTGGATCCTGCCAACATAATTGGGTTCTCGGATCACTCTCTCAACGGTGAAATTTCCTGGGAGAACAAAGATGTTAGCCTACGACTAGCATATAAAGAGCGTACAGACTACTTTAAGGATTATCGTCAGGGTGCACTCCGGTATGTGTCTGACCAAGGTTTCTTAAGTTTCCAAGCTACTTACAAAATAGACAAGACATGGCAGCTTCGATTCCAAGCACTTAATTTGAGGGATGAACCAAATATCATGAATCGTCCTCTAAAAAACCAGGTTGCCGAGGCTAATTACAGTGGCACCCGATTATTCTTTGGGGTAAAGG
The DNA here is from genome assembly GCA_002731695.1 of Porticoccaceae bacterium. Taxonomy (GTDB): domain Bacteria; phylum Pseudomonadota; class Gammaproteobacteria; order Pseudomonadales; family Porticoccaceae; genus TMED48. The sequence goes on along the minus strand of PCCK01000029.1, from coordinate 5,313 downwards.
GCCGTTTTTAGGAGAACTTGCCGAGATGGATCGATACCTGATCCATCTCGGCAGCTTCAGGTCAAAATAACGTAACTAGACAAGTAATCTCAATTCGGCGTTATTTCTGCTCATGAAAACTATCTCAACAGTCCTACTGCCCACTCTTTTGATACAGGCCAGCATTGCTTTCTCTCAAGAGTCAACTGTGGAACAAAAAAGTGAAGTGGCTTTTAGCACAAATAGATGCCTAGAACATAAAATAGGTGAGCCTAAATTATTTATTTGGAACCATGAAAATCTTAGTGTCACAAAAAATTCTCTTCGAATCTCATCATCATCTGAACTTGAAAAATCCCATAAAGCACTTCTCAAGCGAGCAGATCGAGCACTGACCGAGGGTCCCTACAGCGTCGTTTTTAAAACGTCCCTACCACCAAGCGGTAGCAAGCATGACTACTACAGCATTGCGCCCTATTGGTGGCCAAATCCCAATACGAAAAGCGGTCTCCCATACATTCAGAAGGATGGAGAGCGAAATCCGGAGAGTAAATCTTCGGCTAGCGACAGAGTTCCTCTTTCTCACCTCAGTAACAATGTGTCGACCTTAGCACTAGCATCATATTTTAGTGACGATAAGCGGTATGCAAAAAAAGCGTCTGAACTAATACGAGTCTGGTTTTTAGATAAAAGGACTCGAATGAATCCAAACTTGAACTACGCGCAGGCTATTCCCGGCATAACGACCGGGAGAGGTATCGGAATTATTGACACGTACAGCTTTGTTCAAATAGTCGACTCGATTGGCATACTTGGGTATCTTGGCCAACTATCGACAAGAGAAGTTGAAACGTTAAAGCAATGGTTTACAGAATATACGCTTTGGCTGATCACTAGTGAGCATGGAAAAGAGGAACGCCGAAAATCCAATAATCACGGTCTGTATTACGATGTACAAGTCGCTATCTTCTCTGCATTCGCAGACGACTTTAGGGCACTACGCGCTATGATAGATAGTGTAAAACGATACCGTATCCCTGGTCATATCAATCGAAAAGGTCAGATGCCCCATGAATTGAAACGAACTCGCTCCTTCCACTATACTTCATACACTCTCCGGGGATTTTTAGATGCCGCAGACTTGGGCGAATGCGTTGGCGAGGATCTATGGAATTTCAAGACTAAAAGGGGAGTAGGAATTAAATTAGCAATTGATTATCAAGCCGATTTTTCTGGGAACTTGGGAAACTGGCGGTTTAAGGAGATCGGGTCATTTGATACTAAATCATTTTATTCAAACTTACTGCGTGCCCAGGATGCATTTGGTGATATTGAATATAAAAAAAAGGCTCTCCACTACAGACAGGCGAACAGCGACTCGTTATCAAAGCTGCTTTACCCCAAAACCCTGCTTGAGTAGCGGGATCATAAAAAGGTCTTGCGCATTAACAAATAGCGACATACTTCCACCATCTCATTTCTGGAGCTTAGCCAATAATGATTCTAACGGGGCTTAAGGCTGTACCACAAATTGTGCTCGCAGGTGTATTAGTTTTCTTTTTTCCCAGTATTTCAGAGAGCTTAGAAGTGCCAAGAATCGCCATAATAAAAGCCGATGACGTCAGAAAAAAGACGACTAAGTGGGACAAATTTTTCGAAGTTTCAAGAGTGAGAGGTGTACCCGTGTCTGCTGGGGTAATATGTAATTCAATCGAACGAAATGATGAGCACTACAGTAACTGGATAAGGGCAAGTCATGAGTCGGGATGGGTTGAATTCTGGAATCATGGATACGACCACAAGCGTTGGAAAGGAGAAAATGGACTAAAATTCCATGAGTTCAACAGAACAGGATATAACCATCAAAAAAAGCATTTTGAAGCCTGTCAGCGGTTGCTTAGGGATGTTCTTGGACGGGAGCCTATCGCCTTTGGTGCACCATACAATGCGATAGATAACGATACCCTGAGAGTTATTCATGAAAACAGGAATCTACATCTCATTTTTTCTTATACAAAAAAAGATACTTCTAAGCTAAATGCGCTAATGATACTCAGGGGAGAACAAGACGGTACAGGCAGGCCGAATTTTAAAAAATTCGTCTCCGCTTACGAGAAAACGAGCAATATTCGATTTACAGCACTCCAATTCCATCCGAATGCCTTTGACGCAAATGCCCTCGGCGAGTACATAAAAATAATCGAGTTTTTGATACTAAAGGGCTGGAAATTCATGCTTCCAAAAGATTATTTAAAAGTTGGATAATAAAAAAACCGAAAAGCTCATCTCAAATAGCTCTCGAGGTCATCGAAATAACATTCCTATTATGACTTGAGGAGAATGTATAGGAACTTCAATTCTTCGCACAATCATGTCTGCGTATTAAAAAATTGGTTGCATGAAACTCAAGATACTTCCGTTTCTAATTGCAACCCTTTGCGAGCGGGGCGTCGTCCAGTAATGAGTCATATGGCAAAGCAGATGTCAAAAAAGAAATCAATATCGCAATTAATTAAAGATTGATAATGATCAGAACAATTTGATACATACAAAATATTTACTCGGCCTATCCACAGCGATGTAATCGTAGGATAATGCAGCTCGCCCACTTAGATATTTTCCAATGAAACGTTTGTCAAAACCAGACCGAAATGTATCAATATTTAAGCACATTGGCTTGTCAAAATTTTGCATAATATCACTAATGGCTTTAATTGGCTGCATGGAACAAAGCGACAAAGTCAAAGACAGATCAAGAAATTTACCCAATATTCTTTGGATCATCAGTGAGGATCACGGACCCATGATTGGTGCGTTTGGTGACTCTCAAGCCTCCACTCCCGTGATTGACGCATTTGCCGAACAAAGCATAACTTTTACACATGCTTTTTCAGTAGCACCAGTATGCGCTCCCGCACGATCTACATTAATAACGGGAATGTATCCTAATTCTATCGGGACACATAATATGAGGAGTTTTGGTAGAGTGTCCTCAGAGATTACATTTTTTACTAAATATCTAAGAAATTCTGGATACTACACTGCAAATATTGGGAAACATGATTTTAACATGATGCCCCCCGAGGGAGTTTGGGATGAGACCAACGACGATAACCGCGTGCAAGATTGGGATAGAACGGCATACTTCCAGAAAACCAATGGGGAACAGCCTTTCTTTTCCATAATAAACCTATTTAACACCCATGAAAGCCGCGTAAAGCGGGACATGGAAAATCAGATTCGAGATTTATCGAATACTAAACACAGTGCAGACGCCCTAACAATACCATCTTATTACCCCGATACGCCGCAAATTAGGCAAGTTATGGCGCAATATTATGACAATATAGGTGATGTGGATTCAGCATTATCGGGGATCTTGAGAACATTAGCATCAGATGGTCTAGCCGAGGACACGATAGTATTCTTCTTTTCAGATCACGGTACAGGTGTACCTCGATCAAAAAGATCTCCTTACAACTCTGGATTGCATGTGCCATTGATTATTCACATACCTAGAAAGTTTGAGCACCTCACTAACATCACTGCGGGTACAAAAGTTGACGATATTGTCTCATTTATTGACTTTGCTCCAACGGTCCTAGCCCTAACAAATCAACAAATTCCAAGTCACCTCCAAGGGACTCCTTTTCTTCTCGCGGATGGAAATCGCGAGACTAAATATGCATTTGGATTTCGCGATCGTATGGATGAGCGATTCGACCTAGTTAGGACGGCAAGAACTCAACGATTTCATTATATCAAGAACTTCATGCCCTACCAGCCCCATGGACAGCACATAGATTCGATGTATCGATCCCATGAGGTAGCTAAGGTTTGGACGAGCGCAACCCAAAATGGGTCACTATCAGCTATTCAGTCAAGTTTTTTTTCTGCAAAGTCCAGTGAAGAACTTTACGACATAGCTGTAGATCCCTACGAGACAATCAACCTCGCGGAAAATCCAGCGTATAAAGCAATGTTAATTGAAATGAGAGCGGCTACAGTAGATTGGATGAGAAAGATAAAAGATATCGGTCTCATCGCAGAATCGGAATTACAGAAAAAATCATTCGGTAGCTCTGTTTATGATATTGGGCAAGATTCATCGAACTATGATTTTGAACAGACTCTAAAAGTTGCGGAACTTGCCAGTCAAATGAACAAGAGTAATATTTCCCAGTTGATTGCTTCTACCAAACATAATAACGATACTGTTCGTTTTTGGGGGACACTTGGGATCATAGCTCTAAATCGGGATGGGATAGACGCTCTCCCGTCATTACGTCCTTTACTGAAAGATACAAGCATCGCCGTAAGAGTCAATGCTGCAGAGGCGATGTGTCAGTTAAGCGAGTGCAATGAATCTCTCGAAGTGTTAGAAAAAGTCATATTGAATGAATCAGGCGCAGCACAGCTTCGTGCAGCAGTGGCACTGGACAATCTTGATGAAAAAGTCGCGCCGATACTACCTGCGATAAAGAGACTCGCTCGGGAATATCAAGCCGTCACGTTTCATACTGGTAAGCTGCAAGACGAGGAAAACATCAATAATCCAGATATCCTAAGGTTGATGTACATTTCATATGTAAAGCGTGTGCTGAAAAAGCTGCTCTCTGATCTTGAGTAGGCTTAAAAACTTTTATCTTCGCAAACCAACTTCAACCGAGTTGGGTAATATATTTAGGTGAAATAGTTGGAGGCATTTTTCGTTGCGCTCTCAAGATGATCACTCATAGATTGTCGTGCTAAATCAGTGTCTCCCACCGAAAGTGCTGAAAAAATAATCTCATGCTGCTCCAAGAGCGGAAAAATCCCCTCTTGTAGAATCCTCTCATGAAAAACCCGTGTTAATTCGGTACGTTCCCTAATCTCCCAAAGCCATCTTATTGTTCCACTAATAGCTGTATTAGCCACCACCTCGGCGATATATATATGAAAATTTTTATCTGAATTCTGCATCGCTGGCGTGTCGTTTTGATTTTTCATTTCCGACAAAATTTTTTCTAAGCGCTTCAATTGAGTCTTGGTGATTCGATTCGCCGCAAGCGCAGCTACCTCCGGCTCCAGGATACGCCTAAGCTCTAACACCTCAAAGGGCCCTATTCCCTTATCCATCAATACTAGATTTGGTTTATTTTGCTTCAGATAAACGCCGGAACCCATCTTGACCTCGATCAAGCCAGACAGCTCAAGCGCTATTATAGCCTCTCTGACGGTGGGCCGACTAACATTTAAAATTTTTGCGAGATTACGCTCTGGCGGAAGTTTATCTCCTGGCTTTAAGTTACCTTTCGAAATGAATTCAGCAATTCGGGTTGCTGCCCTCATGTA
>PCCK01000028.1 GCA_002731695.1 Porticoccaceae bacterium | reverse complement strand
TGATTCACCGTAAATAAGTGTTTATGTAGTTCTTGAGGCTAAGCCTGCTATAACATCCGTCAAAGACACAGCCATTATAAGCTTCCATGGAGCCACTAACACTTATACCTTACATCCAGTCATAGAATCCAAAACGAGCCTCTTTCAGTACCGCTATGAGCTGTCTTGCTTATGCAGCGGACAACTTATCCAACACTGTCATGAATACTAAGGCTTCGAGGAGCCGGATCCTTGATGCAGACTGCTCGGAAAACCGCAGATCGCGGTAGAACGCAGATCATTCAGCAAGCAGCAATGGCAATGCAGATGAAGGAACATGTGAAAGCTGAGCTAGTACACACTTTTCTTGATGGAATAGCGCCGCAACCGAACTTATCTTTTAAATCCGATAAACCCATTACAAAAATTAGTTATTGGGCCATATCGACAGCTTCGTCGAGATCTTTTTTATCCTCTTGTGCTAGTTTTCTAGGCACATTTTCTTTCGTTACATTTGTCATGTTAGGATGCATACCTCGATCCCAAGGTGCTTGGCTCTTGATCTGACCGGTATATGCGCCGTATATGATTGTAATAAGAAGGGTAGCAGCCAGGCCAATGCGAATTCCTAGCGCACGTAATAATCGCTTTTTTGGGTCCCCGAGATCTTTGACGAGAAAATTGAGACCGCTAAAAAGGCTTGCTACGACAGCTAAGAAAAGAATAATAATCAGAACTTTTAACATTAACGTGCTAGGGCTCAGAACAATGACATCACAATTAAAACACAAATGACTGATAAACCCTATCATGCAAGAAAAGACTTTAGTTGGCAGCCCAACGTAAAAATAGTCTTGTTTGTAGCATTGGTGTTCCCATGCCTAGTGTCTCTTGGGTTTTGGCAACTATCTCGTGCTGATGAAAAGCGCCTCATTAAAGAGTTATATAGTCAAAACCAGGGTGCACCTGAAGCCTCAATCGAGGAGTTAGAAGAGAATAAGGATATGCAGTATCGCAAAATAAAACTTAGTGGTATGTTGAGTGGAGACAAGCGGATATTTTTAGATAATAAAGTTCGTTTAAGCCGTCCAGGATACGAAGTATTTGAGGAATTAACACCTAAGGGCACAGATATCTCGGTCCTTGTAAATAGGGGCTGGGTGCCTGCGTCCTTAGATAGATCTGTGTTGCCTGCATTACAGGATATCGAAGGCATGGTAACTCTCAAAGGCTCTTTGTATCGAAGGCTAGCCGGCGGTTTGCAACTAGATGATGGAATTGAGGTTCCTTTTGATTGGCCCGTGCGAGTTGGTTGGATTACTGCTAAGAGAGCGCAAGTCTTTTACCAAAGACCATTTTATTCTTATCAACTTCGGCTCGATAGGGGGTCGCTGGGAGCTCTAGAGACAGGTTGGCCGGTAGTTTCGATTAATCCTGAGAAGCATATTGCATATAGCGTCCAGTGGTTTTTGATGTCGGTAGCGCTAATTCTGATGGGGATAGCAGCAAACTCGAACTTATTCGAATGGTTGCAGGGAATTTTTCGGAGCGTCAGACATGACTGACGACATCCCTATTACAAAGCAACAGCGCAATATGAAGTACCAGATATGGCTTATGATGGCGATTGTCGTTTTATCGCTATTAGTTGGTTTTTTGTTGATTCCGAAGGATGAGCATCAGAAGCAGCGATTAATAGCTTTGGTTGGAACAACCAATCAAGGTGGTTTGGTAAGTCCTACCGTAAATCTTGCCGAAATACTTAGTTTTGATACTGAATTGGAAAAACTAAAGTGGACTGTGCTCATCGTAGGCGGCGCATGTGACTTAAGATGTAAAGAGGTTTTGAAGGAGACGAAACACGTTCACATGTTGTTGGGTAAGAACTCCTTGAGGGTTCGCAGAGTTTATATACAGGACCAGTCGATTTATAATTCTGCTAGGATATCCAACCTTCAAGATGATCACCCACATTTGAGCATCGTGCCCGGTAACATCGATGCCTTGCGTGTAGCGACTGAAACGGCTACCTCTGCATGGAATGCGGAGGAGACTCGTGTCTTTGTGTTAACTCCGGACAATGAAGCAGTTTTGTATTATAGTGTCGACCATGATTTGGACGGTCTCCTGGACGACCTAAAACATTTGTTAAAGTATTCTCCTTTAAGATAGTTTATAGATGTTTTAGTAAAGGACATGGTATGAATTTTCAAAGTGACGTGAATATAGATCCAGCAGGATGGCGTGATTACCTGGAGTTGTGTAAGCCAAATGTTGTCGCTTTAATGATTCTTACCTCACTTATTGGTATGTTGCTGGCGACCGATGAGATGGTCCCGTTTGACATTCTATTACTCGGCAATTTGGGGATAGCTTTTAGTGCAGGCTCAGCAGCTGCAGTGAATCACATAGTTGATCAGCACGTCGACGGATTGATGGCTCGGACTGCCAATCGGCCCATAGCGCGAGGGCGTGTAACGGTTCGCCAGGCGATTCTCTTTGCAATAGCAACGGGAATTTTGGGATTATGTATTCTTATCATCTTTATCAACCCATTAACAGCTTGGCTAACATTAGGGTCCCTTGTGGGGTATGCCTTCATTTATACGATGTACCTAAAACGCGCGACGCCCCAAAATATTGTGATCGGAGGTCTCGCGGGTGCAGCGCCTCCATTACTAGGATGGACAGCAGTGACTGGAGAGATTCACCATGATGCACTTTTACTGGTACTCATAATTTTTGCATGGACGCCTCCGCATTTTTGGGCACTTGCCGTCCACCGTAAAGACGAGTACGCGAAAGCAGACATACCAATGCTTCCCGTCACTCACGGTGAGAAATACACCAAAATCTATATTTTTTTGTATACACTAATTTTATTGGTCGCAAGCGTGATGCCTTTTCTTACAGGTATGTTAGGGTGGCTTTATCTTGTAGGGGCACTATCGTTGGGAATGGGCTTCATCTTTTGGTCGGTAATAATGTTGTGTTCAGAAGGGGGAGATTCAGGTATGAAGACATTTAATTATTCGATTGTATACCTGATCTCGCTATTTTGTATCATGTTGCTCGATCATCATGTTATTACCACATCCTATCCATTTGAGTTTATCTAGGAGCTGTCTTTGAACAAGCAGCAGCTCGGCATTCGAAATACCATTGTTGTCATAATTATATTTATGATCGCGGTAGTTTGCGGATTTATCTGGCGCATGGGACAGCCTGTGATCATGTCCAAGGAAGAGTTGTTGGTGAACGGTGCAGTATTGTTAAGCACACCGCGGAAGTTTAGTGATTTTGAGCTATTAGATCATAACGGTGATTCCTTTACTTTGAAAAACTTAAATAATCAGTGGAGTATTTTATTTTTTGCATTTACAAATTGTCCGGATATTTGTCCAACAACTCTCTCAACCCTTTCAAGCATGTATGATAAGCTGGATGCTGAAGAGCAAAAAGAACTACAAGTTATAATGGTCTCCTTAGACGTCGAACGGGATACTGTTGATAAGCTCGCAGGCTATGTACCTTATTTTCATGGTGATTTTGTTGGTGTGACTGGGAATCCTCATTTTGTTCGCCGGCTCACTGCTGAGTTAAATATTGCGTACAGCCGCCAAGAATTGGGGATAGATAATTATACGATTGATCATAGTACGCAGTTATTATTGATTAACCCTAACGGACACTATCATGCCTTTTTTAAAGCACCCCATAGTGAAATTGCGTTACGGCAAACGTGGAGATCGATGAAAGCTTTATTTTAAAGATGTCGATCTCTGCCAGTTTTTCAATTTCGCCGCCGATCCGACGAAACCTATCTTATAGGCTATTACCTAAGTTGCTGCCAAATAATAAAGTATCAAAGTACTTGTAAGAACCTAAATGCACCTATGAAAAAACCTGTCCATTATCGGCCTCGACAGCAAAATCGAAAATTGCTAGCGTTATTGTGCTGCTGAATCCTTGGTTGATTTCTGGGTTGTTTTATATTCATTGCAGAGGACACATAGGCCAAACAATTCGATATTTTTTGAATTTAGATTGAAGTTGGCGGTTCCACAAGTCTTTTGTAGCAGATAATCTACGCTATTGCAGCTCACTTCAGCAATATTCCCGCATCCTTCGCAAATTAAAAATAAATTACTTTGAGGGCTATTTGGAAAAGGACAACCAATAAAGCGATTTAGTGACGGAATCTTATGTATAAGACCAAGTTTAGTTAAGAATTGTAATGCTCGGTATACCGTTGGAGGAGCAACAGCCTTACGGCTGATTTTAGCTAGTTGGTCTTGTATTTGATAAGCGCCGATAGGACGATGACTTTGCCAAATCAGTTTGAGAACTTGTTCTTTGGTAGGGGTCAAATTTACTTTATTTTTTTGGCATATTTCACGGGCTAGTTGTAGAGCTGCATTCATGCAGCGCTCGTGATCGTGAATATGATAGGCCGTGCGCGAATTTGATAGCATGTTTCTAATTCCTAAATGTTATTATATAACATTACATTTAATTTTAAGTGCAATTTATCTCTTATAATTTTATAAAATATATATATGCTTAATGTTTTTTACTCAATTACTAATAAAAAGAGCTTTTTTTATTAGTAATATTATAACATTGCATATACTATCGCTACAATTTTCATACAAAAACTAAAATTGTCATGACTCGTGTATTAAATTTTTTGTCAATATTTTTTTACTGATGTTAGTTTGTTCGGACATAGATTTTAGATCCTCGATTGTAAATAAGAGTAAAGCTTAAAAATGATCACTTACACATTGTTTGGGGTGTTACAACCAATAAAATTTTGTAGAATTAAAATATGAGAGGTCGAAACTGTAATAGCCAGTAAGCTATTCGTTATGCTATCTTCTAGTGAGTGATTTAGAGTTCGAATATGCCTGAAAAACCTCTTATACTAATTGACGGGTCGTCGTACCTATTCCGTGCTTACCACGCCTTACCATCGCTGACAACAAGCAAAAATAGACCTACAGGTGCAATCAAGGGTGTAATCTCAATGATCAAGAGATTACAAAAAGACAACCCAGAGAGTGTGTTGGTTGTGATATTTGATGCAAAGGGAAAGACCTTTAGAGAAGACATATTCCCGTCATACAAAGCTAACAGACCGCCAATGCCCGAAGACTTGCGACAGCAAATTGAACCGATTCATTCAATTATAAAGGCGATGGGATTACCCCTAATATCCGTTGGTGGTGTCGAAGCAGATGACGTCATTGGTACCTACGCTCGAGAGGCTTCCGAATATTCTCGCTCTGTAATAGTTTCCACTGGCGATAAAGATATCACTCAGCTTGTGAATAAATATGTGAGTCTAGTCAACACGATGACAGGACAATTTTTAGACTCTAGAGGAGTCGAAGAAAAATTTGGTGTCCCACCTCAAAAGATTACTGATTATCTCGGGCTACTTGGCGACAAGTCCGACAACATCCCGGGCGTTGCCGGTATTGGCGTGAAATCTGCTATTTTTTTAATCAAAGAATTAGGGGATTTAGAAGCAATATATTCACGGATCGACGAGATCCCGACGCTCCCTTTGAGGGGCGCAAAGAATATTGCTAAAAAACTTTTAGATTCCAAAGAAATCGCATATTTATCGCGGGAGCTGGCAACCATTAAAACGGACGTGACGCTTCCTGTAGCACTTACCAATTTAGAAAACACGCTTCCAGACGAGTCCAGATTGTTAGAACTATTTGAGGAAGCCGAATTTAAGAGTTGGGTAGACGAACTGAAATCTGAACGGGTTAGGAATGTTGGAGCAATGGTGACTCCAGATACGAAATCTATTTCTGAGGACAGCGAAATTCTAGACGAAGCCATATATCAGTTAGTTATGCAAAAGGAAGACTTACAAGAGTGGATAAAACGTATTCGAGCAGAAGGGTTGGTCTGTGTCGATACGGAGACAACAAGCCTAGATTACATGCTCGCTCGCCTAGTTGGCATTTCCATTGCCATAAATCCTCGAGAGGCAGCATATATTCCTTTTGGACATGATTACCTTGGGGCGCCAGAGCAGCTTCCAAAAAGTTATGTACTAGCTGAATTAAAGACAATTCTTGAGGACACCCATATAAAAAAAGTGGGACAAAACTTGAAATACGATTTAAGTGTTCTTTCCCAGCACGGTATTGATGTGCAAGGATTACTGTTTGATACCATGCTTCAATCATATGTCTTGGATGCAACTGCACTTCGACATGATATGGACACGCTTGCCTCTAAGCATCTAAATTATTCAACTACCAAATTTGAGGAGGTAGCTGGTAGAGGATCATCCCAACTAACATTCAACCAAATTCCTTTGGAAAAAGCTGGTCCATATGCAGCTGAAGACGCGGATATATCCTTACGTTTATTTCTAGCTTTGGATTGTCAAGTTAGAGCGGAGGATTCACTTCTAAAGTTATATACTGATATTGAGATGCCCCTAGTGGGCGTGTTGTCTAGGATGGAACGCAGGGGCGCTCTAATTGATGGCAACCTTCTATTGGATCAAAGCAAGGAACTGTCTGTAAGACTTGATGAGCTGCAGAGAAATGCGTGGGATGAGGCAGGTCAGCATTTTAATTTGGCTTCTCCCAAACAAATTGGACACATTTTGTATGGATGCATGGGACTGCCAATATTAAAAAAAACCGCTAAAGGCTCCCCCTCCACTCGAGAGGACGTACTTCAGGAGCTTGCACTCTCATACTCTTTGCCCAAAATACTCCTTGAACATCGAGGGATTGCTAAACTTAAGTCCACATACACAGATAAGTTGCCTTCTATGATAAATGTTCAAACAGGCCGCATTCATACGTCTTATCATCAAGCCGGAACTGCAACTGGCCGCCTTTCATCTTCAAACCCAAATTTACAGAATATCCCAATAAAAACCTCTCAAGGCCGTAGGGTCAGGGAGGCGTTTATAGCTGCACCTGGATGTAAAATTATCGCTGCAGATTACTCTCAGATTGAGCTGCGTATAATGGCTCATCTCTCTCGAGACCCTAATTTGGTCGCTGCCTTCGTTAAAGGGGAGGATGTGCATCGAAGGACTGCCGCTGAAATTTTTTCAGTCCAACCTTCTGAGATCACTGAATCTCAAAGGCGTAGCGCAAAAGCGATCAATTTTGGACTCATATATGGCATGTCTGCTTTTGGATTATCAAAGCAGTTGAATATCGGCAGAAAAGATGCACAGGGTTACATTGATAGATATTTTGACCGGTATCCAGGGGTGCTCCGATACATGAATGATACACGGATGAGTGCTGCTGATTGCGGATATGTAGAAACTTTATTTGGTAGGCGATTATATTTGCCTGAAATCAACTCTCCTAATTCGCTGCGCAGGCAAGGAGCCGAACGCACCGCCATAAATGCACCGATGCAGGGTACTGCCGCGGATATAATTAAGCGCGCTATGTTGACTATGGATGCTTGGCTACAACAAGGTGATTTCTTGAGTTTTATGACAATGCAAGTACACGATGAATTAGTGCTGGAAGCACCGATAAGTGAAGTTGAAATTGTTGTCAAAGTGTTGAAGGAGAAAATGCAAGATGCTGCAGAATTGTTGGTCCCTCTAGTTGTAGACGTGGGAGTTGGTTTTAACTGGAACGAGGCACACTAACGCTTCGCAAAGAGATTTGTACTTTGGGAGTAACGAAAAATAAATTTATGAAAAATGGAACTTATTGAAAGAAATAGGTCTAACCTTTTGCATATGTTATGTTTTGATACTCTCCCCCAATGAAACATGTGCATATTTGGGCTTGTTAACTATATAGCAACCTCGACTAAAACATTTAGTCGAGGTTTTTTTTAGCCCTTTTTCGGTAATCTCGGATATTGTAAGGTAACTCGCTATAAATTTTGAGTAGGCAGGGAGAAGGTTGATGTAAACCAGTGATCGAGAGTTTCTTTTAAATCGGTTACTCCGATCTTTTTCGGAGACGAGTATATCTGAAAAGTAAGGAGATGCTCTTCAGCGTCAAGATGCTTAAATTCTTGATCTACTCTGATAAGCGTATTTGTCGCTCTTCCTTTACTTACTTTATCACACTTGGTAAGCAAAGCATGGACAGGTACTCCAGCATGAATAGCCCATGTAAGAATTTGCAAGTCGAATTTTTGGAGTGGATGCCGAATATCCATCAGTAAAACAAGACCTGCCAAGCTTTTGCGAATTTGAAGATATTCACTTACTTTTGTTCCCCATTTTTCTTTGACATGTCGAGGTACTTTTGCGTACCCATATCCGGGGAGATCGACTAACCGCATCCCATGATTAAGCTGGAAAAAATTAATAAGTTGTGTTCGACCAGGTGTTTTACTGGTTCGCGCTAAACCTTTGATACCGGTGAGGGTGTTGATTGCACTTGATTTTCCTGCATTAGAGCGGCCGGCAAAAGCAACTTCACATCCCAGATCAGCAGGACAACCATCGAGCGAGGCCGCACTCACTAAAAATTTAGTACTTTGGTAGCCAACGAGTGTCTTTGACATAAAAAGACTCATTTAAGCAAAAAGAAAATTTAGTATATAATAAGCTACTGTATGGTCAACGTTGGTTTAAGGTTATAGCTCATTCAATCAGATACATGGTGTACACACTTAATTCTAAGAGAAAAACATGTCGATTACGAAGTATATATTCATTGCGTTACTAACGCTCTTCTTCTTCAATATGCCAGTTTTGGCAAAGGGAGATGCCGCTGCAGGCGCTTCAAAGGTAGCAGTTTGTGCGGGATGCCATGGAATGGACGGTAATAGTTTGGTGCCAACTTTTCCTAGACTTTCTGGTTTAGGAGAAAAATATTTATATATGCAACTTCGACACGTTCAGAAGGGTGAAAGAATAATAGCGTCGATGACGGGCATTCTTGATGCCTCATCGGATCAAGATTTATGGGACATGGCGGCCTACTACAACGGTAAAGAACGCAAACTTTCAGGAGCTAAAGATATCACATTTACCGGAGTAGATGACCCTGACGATGCTCTTGCTCTTGGTGAGCGAGTATATCGTGGTGGTAATCTGCGAAGTGGTGTGCCGGCCTGCACGGGGTGTCATTCGCCCAGTGGGTCTGGAAATGGTCCTGCTGGCTATCCCGCTTTGGGCGGTCAGCACGCAGAGTATTTAGAGCAACAATTACTCGCTTATCGCAATGGAGAGCGAGATAGTGGAAATAACGCGAGGATAATGCAAGGGGTGGCGGAGTATCTAAGTGATGGTGAGATAAAGGCCGTTGCAAACTATATTTCAGGTTTGAATTAAGACGCAAGCGTCAAATGATGAGGAAATTATAGTATGAGAATCTTGAAGAGAGTCGCTTCTGTGATATTTTTTTTTCAGGCCTTTACTTGCGCGGCTCAAAATGAGAAATATGAAGCAGGAGAACACTATGAAATACTACCTCAGGTTGTCAGGACAGCTGATCCCAAAAAGATTGAGGTGAACGAAATTTTTTCTTACATTTGTGGGCACTGTTATAATTTCCAGAATCAAGTACATGATTGGAGTCTAGCGCTTCCCGATGATGTTGATTTTCAGAGGACACATGTAATTTGGAGCGCTGATATGGAGGCTTTCGCGAAGGCTTATTACAGTGCGATTTCGCTGGGAGTACTTGATCGAGTGCACTTAGATATCTTTGAGGCACATCATCTAAAAAAGCAGCGGCTTCGTGGTGAAAGCGATTTCAGGGATATATTTGTTGAAAATGGAGTGGATGTAGCTGAATTTACCCGGATGTTTAATTCTTTTGGCATAAGAAGCATGGTTAATCAGGGCAAAGCACGGGTTAGTGCATTTCGCACAAAGGGTACCCCAGAAATCGTTGTGGATGGAAAGTACCGTGTTACATCTCGTTTAAGCGGAAGCCTTAAAGAAATGCTCGATGTGGCAGGATTTCTAGTCGAAAAGGAACGCCAAGCAAGGAAAGCTGGTTAGCAAATTTAAGTATACAATGCCTCAAATTTTCGCTTTCAAGGTATTCAAACTTTCTTTTAAAGCGCCCAATTTTTAAATGTATAAATTAATAAATTTAACTTCGGTAGAGGAATATGAAGCCCACTGAGAAACCACATAACCCGAATTTTTCATCTGGTCCATGTGCTAAACGTCCGGGATATGATGTGGCAAAGCTAAAAATCGAAACCTTAGGTCGCTCACATCGTTCAAGCGTTGGTAAGGAGGCGCTGCGTCAAGCGTGTACTAGAACAGCAGAAATTTTACACCTGCCTAAAGATTATAGAGTAGGAGTGGTCCCTGCATCGGACACCGGTGCTGTAGAATTAATAATGTGGTCGGTACTGGGTGAACGACCGGTAGACGTATTTGCCTGGGAATCGTTTGGTAAAGATTGGGTAACAGATATCACTGAGCAACTCCAATTAAAATTTGTTCAAAGTTATCTTGCTGATTACGGCGAATTACCGGACATGAGGCGGTGCAACCCAGAAAACGATACTGTCTTCACTTGGAATGGTACCACCTCTGGAGTTCGGGTTCCTAATGCCGACTGGATCTCTGATGACCGAAAAGGCTTGACGATTTGCGATGCCACTTCTGCAGTTTTTGCAATGCATTTGCCGTGGCAAAAGCTAGATGCGGTTACCTACAGTTGGCAAAAAGTGCTTGGAGGTGAAGGTGCACATGGTATGTTGATTCTGAGTCCCCGAGCGGTAAGGAGACTTGAAAGTTATACGCCACCTTGGCCGCTCCCAAAAATTTTTCGCCTGACGAAAGGTGGTGCGCTTAATGAGGGAATCTTCCAAGGGGCGACAATTAATACCCCCTCAATGTTATGTGTTGCCGACTATTTAGATGCCCTCGATTGGGTGGAGAGCTTGGGTGGGATTGAGGCTACCATCAAAAAGTCAGAAGAGAATCTTCTTGTGATAGAGACTTTTGTCAATCAGCGGCCTTGGATCAATTTTCTCGCGCAAGAGTTAGATCAAAGATCGAATACTAGTGTTTGCCTGACTTTAGATACGGAACCACAGAAGGTGATTGAAATAACGAAGCTGCTCGCGGGTGAGGGGGTGGCTTTTGATATTGGAGCATATCGCGATGCGCCTGCGGGCCTTCGTATATGGTGCGGAGCTACTGTTGCACAAAGTGACTTAGAGGCGCTAATGCCTTGGATCGAGTGGGCCTTTAACACTGTCAATAAATAGAGAGAAAAAATCGTTATGTATAAAATCCGTTCTTACAATGCCCTTTCTGAAAAAGGTTTAAAGTCTTTTCCGTCAACTTACAGCGTGTCGCCTTACTGTGATGAGCCACTAGGGTACATATTACGGAGTCATAAACTGCACTCTGAAGAAGTACCCGAGAGTTTGCTTGCCGTCGCACGCGCTGGAGCAGGGGTTAATAATATTCCAGTTTCGGATTATACCACAAGAGGTATTGTGGTATTTAATACCCCAGGCGCGAATGCCAATGCAGTAAAGGAGTTGGTAGTTGCCTCGTTGATATTATCATCACGAGACATATTTGGCGGAATGCAGTACGTTCAACAGTTGTCAGATATGGATGATGCCGCTGCAATGGGTCGGATGCTAGAAAAAGAAAAAAAGCGTTTTGCGGGCAGAGAGATTACAGGGAAGACCCTGGGAGTCATAGGCCTTGGGGCTATTGGCTCAATGATTGCTAATTTATCCGCGAACCTTGGCATGAAAGTAATTGGATATGATCCTGCTATATCCATAGAGGCGGCATGGCAACTATCTAGCCGAGTCGAGCGCATGGACACCATAGAGCTATTATTGAAGCGTGCCGATTTTGTTACGCTACACGTCCCCGCGATCGCTTCGACAAAAAATCTTATTAATTTAAGTAAGCTCTCGTTAATGAAATCTTCAGCCAAACTTCTTAATTTCGCCCGGGAGGAGGTTGTCTCCACCTCTGACCTGATACTAGCTTTAGATGATGGAGAGTTAGGTGGCTATATCAGCGACTTTCCTACCCCAGGTCTCGTTGGCCGCAATGACGTTTTGTTGATGCCTCATATCGGAGCTAGCACCGCTGAGGCCGAAGAAAATTGTGCAGTGATGGCGGCAACACAGCTAATGGATTTTTTAGAAAATGGGAACATTGTTAACTCAGTAAACTTCCCAAACACGTCACTTTCTCGAGGGTCTGGAAGTCGATTTACGTTTTGTAATAATAATGTGCCAAAAGTCTTGGGCAATGTTCTATCTGTTTTTGCCGATGCAAATTTAAATGTGGTAGATATGGTAAATCAAAGTCGTAATGAGATTGCATATAACATTGTGGATGTTGAAGGTGACATTGGGAAGAACATAACGGAGCTTGTGGGTCATGTTGAGGGCGTGATCGGCGTGAGGTATCTCGATTAATAAGCAGAGAAAGCGGGCTAGGAACTAAAATTTTTTGAGCGTACAGATTTTCGGTACCCGCTGGGAGAGCTACCTGACCACTTTTTAAAGCGTGACGAGAACCAGCTTTGATTGCTATGTCCACTGAAATTCGCCACCTCTAAAATCGATAAGTCAGTGTTCTTTAGTAGTTCGCAGGCAAAATTCATGCGTACCTCGTTTAGGTAATCACTAGGACTCTGTCCGGTGGCAGATTTAAATCGTCGGTTAAGCGTTCTTTTATTCATGCCTATGTTAGAACTTAGATGCCGAATAAGTGAGTGTTTGCTCATATTATCTTGGAGCCAGATCTTTGCTTGCATGATAGCCTCGTCAGTTAGTGAGGATTCTTCTCCGTCACTATATCCGATCGCGCTAGACAGATTTCTTATTTCGTGAAAGAAGTGTCGTTGCGCCTGTCGTGCAATTACACGGCCAAAGACTCTTTCGACGTGCAATACGATTATTTCAGCCATAGCATTAATACTTGCCGCACAGTATATGTTTCCGGTTTTGGTCGTAAAATGTTGCCTTTGTAGCAACACATTTGGATAACTTTTTTTGAGCTGATCAAAATAATGCCAGTGCGTGGTAACTGGTTTATTGTCCAATAAACCAGATTCCGCTAGAAAACAAACGCCGGTTCCAACCGCGGTAAAAATGGTATTTAGCACATGTTGCTTGGATATCCAGTTTAGTAACATTTGTGAACGATTAATGACAGGTCGAGGATTCCTCCAAATTGCAGGTAGGTGTATAAGATCGCTTGGAAAAGTTTCCTGCAGGCCGTGTGTTGGTTGCATCTCAAAGCCAGAGGATGTGGTTACAGCTGAGTCATTAGTAGATACCCTGCGAATCACAAGGTCACGTATCGGATTTCCAGTGGCCATAGCCATAGATTGGGAAAATTTGAATATCTCTGCAGCAAGTGTGCTGCTGGATACCAACATTTTATCGCAAAGCACTAGTGTTACATTAAACTTCATAATGGCTTAAAAATAACATAAAATGACTCATTTACAACAGATTTGTTATCAAACAAAAGATATACTTCAATTTATATATTTTTTCGGAGTTTTTCTCATGAGCAGCGCGCTGCCTGTTATCGTTGGTTTTGGTGGTTACAATGCCGCCGGACGAAGCTCCTCGTTCCAGTCATATCGCCGTATGGTCTTCGATTCTCTCCCGCCAAAGGAGCAGCAGAAGACTATTGTTAGCCTCGCGTGTCTGATGGGTTTAGTACACAATAAGAAGCTTGCCTACTTAACTCCGAGTGGTCATGAGCTGTCTGCTTGCGAAGTTGATCTACAATTTCGGACAGTTGTATTGGCGGGGACCCTCGTTCGTAAAACTACTTTGTTTGATCCTGCTGCAATTCGAGGAAACCGAAGAATCAGCTTCACCGAGATAAAGGACGGATGTCAAATCTTCACTATATTGAAGCGAGATATGCCTCGGAATCCGCCATCTGACTGGCAGATCGAAGACGTGAGTGGAGGGCGGGTGAGAGTAACCACAAATAACCTACAAGATGTCTTGGTTGAATGTGACTACGAGCTGCTATCAAAAGCGTCGGGTCAACTGCCGGAGGGTTTAGATCCTTCTCGTCATTACAATTCTCGATTTCACCCGAGGGGACTGCAAATGGCATTGCTTGGATGCAGTGATGCACTCCATTCCACGGGCTTAGAGTGGCAGAGAATTCTGGAAAGCGTCCGCCCAGATCAAATTGGAGTTTATTCTTCTAGTGCTCTGAGCCAAATAACGGAGGACGGTTTTGGTGGATTGATGCAAAATCGTCTCCGTGGCAAGCGCACTACAACTAAACAGGTTGCCCTCGGCCTGAATAGTATGCCGGCCGATTTTATTAATGGGTATATTCTCGGAAGTGTTGGACACACGGAAGCTGTAACAGGGGCATGCGCAACCTTTCTTTACGTGCTTCAGGCTGCTTTGAGAGATATTCGTAGTGGCCGACGTCGTGTAGCAATTGTTGGAAATGCAGAGGCCGGTATTACTCCAGAAATTTCTGAGGGTTTTGCGAATATGGGAGCTTTGGCTGATGATGAAACTCTGTGCAAGATTGATGGGACGCTTACCCCGGATTACCGGCGCGCGAGCCGCCCTTTCGCCGAAAATTGCGGTTTTGTCCTTGCAGAGTCGACCCAATATATCGTCTTAATGGATGATTCGCTAGCTATTGAGTTAGGCGCTGATATTCATGGCGCCGTTACCAATGTCTTCGTTAACGCAGATGGCGTAAAAAAATCAATTTCTGCGCCTGGAGTTGGGAATTACCTATCTTTTTCGCAAGCTGTTGCTGCTGCAATTGCCGTAGTTGGTGAGGACACCGTCAAATACAAGAGTTTTGTTCATGCTCATGGATCAAGTACCCCAGCGAATCGAGTTACTGAGTCAGATTTAATACAGCGTGTTGCAGAAGTTTTCGATATACATGACTGGCCAGTTACCGCAGCGAAGGCTTATGTAGGACATTCTCTCTCCGCCGCGAGTGGCGACCAGCTTGTTTCCGCACTTGGCACATTTAAGTACGGTATAATTCCCGGTATAAAGACCGTCCAAAACATTGCGCCTGATGTGTCTCAAGAGCGGGCAATATTTCCGATAGCTGATTTGGACGTTAGCGGCCGGCCGATGGATGTTAACTTTATAAATGCGAAGGGTTTTGGTGGTAATAACGCAACAGCCACCGTATTGTCACCTCAAATTGTGAATAAAATGTTACGACGCCGTCATTCGAGAGGTTTTGATGATTACTTATCTCGTCGTGATCATGTTAAAACTGCGGCTACTGAGTATGCTGAACGAGCGGATGCCGGCCAGCTAGATGTGATTTATCGCTATGGCGAACCTCTTCTTGATGAGAAGGATGTTTTGATTGATAAGAAGGGGGTAAGCATCTCGGGGTTCCAACAATCAATTTCCTTCGAATCGGACAATCCATGGGGAGACATGATCGACTGAGTTAGACTGTAAGACTTTATTACCAACATGCCGCTCTAGAGTTGGCATCGTTGTTACTTTGTATTTGTATTGTAGAGTGATCTTGAAAACATAGTTTGATTTGATCTTGTTGGTGCCGGATAAATTTAATGCTATCAAAGAAGATTGTTAACTCGGAAATAAAAATTTAATTAAGTTTGGGGTTCACAATGTATAAGTTCTATTTTCTCTTCATTCTGCTCTTCATCGCTCTTAAAGTTATTTCTTTTCCGATGAATGAAAACGATTTGATTCAAGCCAAACCGGAGTCGATCGGTATTTTGAGTACTGAACTGAATAAACTAAATGAAGTAATTTCAAAACGTGTAAAAAATGGCGACATTCCTGGTGCTGTGGTTGCGATCAGCCGGAAAGGGAAGCGTGTCTTCGTTTCCTCTCAAGGCTTAATGGACCCAAAAAATAAGATTCCTATGAGACCAGATGCAATGTTTATTATGCAATCCTCTTCAAAGCCGGTAACAGGAATTGCAGCAATGATTGCAATGGAACAAGGACTATTTGATCTCCAGGATGAGGTCTATCAGTACATTCCGAAATTTAAAGATATCCAAGTCGCGGTGCTTAAGGGAAGTAATGTTAGCCCAAATTATGTTTGGGCCACCAAAAAAAGCCAACCCAATTATTTTTGGCGTACTTTGGGGATGGTGATGGGATGGTTTTCGGACAAGACGCCATACATGTATGTGCCTGAAAATAGTACTGTTCCGGCCGAGCGTCCTGTAACTATTCATGATCTACTAACACATACGGCTGGTGTTGGGGCGATGGGTCTTGGACAGGCAGTCTCAGAGTGGGGTGAACTTCAGTGGGACAAAAGAGGGTGGGCAGAGAATAAGCATACGCTCCAATCCTACATTGATATGGTTGCTTTTGGGCCATTAGATTTTCAACCCGGATCGCGGTGGGGGTATAGTATTGGGCTTGATGTGGTAGCGCGAATTATTGAGATCACCTCAGGGCAACCATATAACGAATTTGTGCATGAGCATATCTTCGAACCTCTGGAAATGCGCGATACGTATTGGTACAACTCAATTCCAGAGGAAAAACGATCTCGCATTGTTGCATTGCCTGATCCAGATAATCCTGACGCAAATTTATTAGAGAAAGCACAACAGTCGCAGTATTATTCTGGATCTATCGGATTAGTGAGCACCGCGAGTGACTTCCTTAACTTTGAGCAAATGAGAGCCAGCAAAGGCGTTTTTAAAGGAAAACGTATTTTAGCCGAGAGTTCAGTAAATCTGATGGCTACAAATCATGAGGGAGATCTTTACACAGCTCTGGGGAAAACCAAAGTGCGGGCTGGCGCGGAGGGCATGGGATACGCCGTTTGGGTAATTCTCCAGCCTGATTTGGCATTTTTACCCTTGAGTGAGGGTTCCTCAGGTTGGGGTGGAGCCTTTGGCACTTTGAGTTGGTCTGAGCCGAAAAGGGATCTCGCGGTTGTGATAATGTCTCATGGGAGTGCGGAAGGATTTAGCAAAGAAATTGCTGAGATTATTAATGCAGCGATTGTTCGTAGGTGAAATCTTACCAATTTTTTAATTATTATAGCGGTGATTGATGAGTAAATTTCTGGTTCCATTGATCTTTCTGTTACTGAGCCTGAAGGTAGTAGCGTTTCCGATCAATTTTGACAATCTAGTTTTAACTAAACCAGAAACTGTTGGGTTGTCTAGTTCTGAGCTTTTAAAGCTCGATGACGTGGTTAGAAAACATATTACCGATGATANGATTCATGNCGCAGTGTTGGCAGTGAGCAGGCATGGAAAACCAATACATTTNCAGGCATATGGNATTTCAGATACTAGTAAAAGCTCGCCAATNAGAAAAGATAGCATGTTTCANATNNTATCATCGACGAAACCGGTGCTTGNGGTGNCGGCGATGATTGCCNTCGAGCGTGGGTTTTTCAGCNCCCAAGATGANGGTCAAAAGTATATACCAAGCTNCAAAGACATGGAGGTGGCGGTGCTTTAGGGACGAGATTCTAGCCCTAAATTAGTTTGGGCTGACCCCNANAAAGAGCCCAGCCTNTTTACCCGAATGGCGNNTGAACTGATTGGCCGGTTCANAGGCTCTTATATGATGCGTGTACCGGAATATAGGGCTTTTCCTGCAGATCGACCAGTAACGATTCATGATCTCCTCACGCATACGGCGGGCGTTGGTACTTATAGGCTGGGTACCGCTGTTTCACGGTTGGGCGGAGTGGTGGGGAATAAACCTGAATTTGTAAATAGCGATCATACCCTTGAGACATTTGTTGATTTTGTAGCCGAAGCCCTCCTCGATTTCCAACCGGGAACGCGTTGGATGTATAGCGATACAGTCGGACTTGATGTAATAGCAAGGATTATAGAAGTCACCTCCGGTCAACCCTTTAATGTGTTTGTCCAAGAAAATATTTTTAATCCTCTAGACATGCGCGATCCACATTGGTGGAACGATTCTCCTGTAGAGAAACAATCTCAGTTTGTAGTGAGAACAGATAGCGGAGTGAAAGACAAAGGGAGAAAGCTTGATGCGGCGACAACGAAAAAGTGAGAGAGAGACGTTATTATTCTGGATCCGTTGGGATGGTCAGCACCGCAAGGGATTACTCACACTTTGGGCAGATGCTGGTTAACAGGGGACAACTTCTCGGAAACCGTGTCTTAAAAGAAAGTTCTGTGGAATTAATGTCCATAAATCAGTTAGGAGATCTTTTTGGGAGAAACGGTAAAGGAAAGCCCGGTGGTGAAGGTTTTGGTTACACAGTTTCCGTTACGCTTGATCCTGATGCCGCTATGATGCCGAGGAGCAAGAGAGCGTTTGGCTGGGCAGGTGCCTTTGGTACGATTTCTTGGACCGAATCCAAGACTCAGTTGGCAGTGGTGCTGATGGTGCAGC
This sequence comes from Porticoccaceae bacterium, assembly GCA_002731695.1. GTDB lineage: Bacteria > Pseudomonadota > Gammaproteobacteria > Pseudomonadales > Porticoccaceae > TMED48. The sequence continues at coordinate 3,091 of PCCK01000028.1, read as the reverse complement.
AACCTACTAAAAGTTTTCCCTATGAAATTGCCAAAGTCTTTAGCGACGCCATCATAGACTGAACTGCCGATAGTTTGACTAAGGGTTATACACTCGATACTCGGGGCTCTTTAGTGCCGACCTCGGGAACCGACCCATTACCTCAGCTAATGATGCACTGGATCTTGGATATTGTCCTTTGTCGTCTGTGTCTTTAATCCACCGTTTTAATTGGATCCTCATCTCTTCCAGAGCTTTACGATGTTTTGGATTGCCAGCAAGATTGACTACCTCGTCCGGATCATTTTTTAAGTCATATAGTTCTTCGGCACTCCGAGGGCCATAGGGAGCCGCCTGAGCGGGCGTTAATTTTCCGGTGGTTGCGAGATCACGGATCTTTAAAAAATATCCAAACTTATCCGGAAAATCCGCTGCAAAGACTTCTCTATACCCCCAGTTAAAGAGAGGTCGATCTGTCATAAAGTTTCGGATGTAATGATAACGATCGCCCATAACGGATCGCACCCTATCGATAACGTTTGACATTCGATCTGCAGACGAAAACACGTAATTGCGCTTGTAATCGTTAGCAAAAACATCTTTAGAGTCCATAAATGACGGAATTTCTAGTCCAGCTAGGCTCAATGCTGTTGCAGATATGTCGAAAAGGTTTATCAAATCTTTGCGTCTGGTACCAGGAGTAATTTTACCTTGTGCACCTGGTCCTGAGATAATAAGGGGAACATGGAGACCCTCCTTGTAACAGAATTCCTTACTCCTAGGTAGATTAGAGCCATGGTCGGAAAACAGGAAAATTATTGTGTCCTCCCAGCGACCGTCCTCTTTTAGGCTTTGAATCAAAAAACCCAGTTCGTGATCTGTCTGGAGAATACTATTGTAGTGTCCTGCGATTTTTTCTCGGACCTCCGGTATGGCAGGATACTGTTTAGGGACCCGCACATCTCTCGATTTCACAGGGGTGTATCCCAGCGACTTGAGTCTTGGAGCGAGCGCACTTCCGTCTCCTTTCCCACCTGATATCGAAGTCTGACCAAAGAAAGACATGCCTGCAGGTATCTCACTCCAGTGACCGTCGCCGCGATCTAAACGGAAGTTTCCTTTGTTTTCAGACTTTTTAGATTGACTTTTAGCTGCCTGTGTTTCTTGTTGAAGGTAAGTTTTTTCGCTCGTTATAATAGAATTTTTGGGGAGAGAATATAGATCAGACCGGTTATAAGAAAAGTTAAAGTCGTCTTTCCCGTCATTATAGGTTTCATAGCCGGCTTCTAGAAAAAGCGTCGGCACAGTTTTTACATCGGCTGGAAGATATATCTGATTCTCAGGGACCCTGCCAGACCGGTGATCATGAGCACCAATTCTAATGGGATAGCTGCCGGTCGCTATGGCAGACCGACTTGTACTACAAACGGGCGCAGGGGCATATGCGCGTTCAAAAACCGCGCCTGTATCAGCAAGATTATCGATATTGGGAGTCTGTACAACCATGTCTCCGTATGTTCCATACCAAGGGTGCTGATCATCGACCCAAACCCAAAGGATATTGGTTTTTTTTGTAATTACGGCGTTCGCCGCGGTAGGAAAGAAAGCGCTTAATAGTGCCACTATTGTTACTTGCGCTAAAGTATTTTTAAAATTAAAACCAACCATAATTTTTAAATTCATGACTTAGATGAAATCTGTATAAGCAACTTTCCTTGCTCGTCCAAAAAAATCATCCCAGTCCTCTTCCGATAGCATATCCGGCTCTCCGATCGATCGAGCTAATATGTAATGTTTACAGATTTGCTCAAGGCGTTCTGCATGGTCAATAGCGCCCTCAAAGTTGTTACCTCTGCAAATCATACCGTGGTTTCCAAGAAGGCATGCTGCGCGGTCGGTAAGGGCTTTCGCAGCACTCACGCCAAGTTCCTCGGTTCCGAAGGTTGCATAGGGTACACATGGCACATCTGAACCACCAAATAGGCCAACCATGTAGTGAAATCCGGGCAGCGGAAGGTTGTGAACAGCGAGGGCCACACAGTGGTCTGAGTGGGTGTGGATGACTGTATCTGCTTTCTCCTGATATCGGTAAATTGCACTGTGCATCCGCCACTCAGAGGATGGTTTTATTTCACCCTCGTAGCTTCCGTCCTCTTTCACGAATACAACCCTATCAGCATTGAGGTTCTTTGCAGAGGCTCCAGAACAGGATATGAGCATGCCACCATCAACTCGACAGCTCACATTTCCGCTGGACTGTCTCATAAGATCGCGTTCTGCGACCTCACGGTAAGCTTCCACTAGAGATTGTCGTTCAGCTTGCAGTGCTTGTGGCATTTTCTTACTCCTTATTTCAATCTACATTTTGTCTAATATACCGGTCTTCCAATAAAAGTAGGATATTGCGCGTCGAGGATGACCACTTTCGTTACCGCAAGACCAGTGTATTGTTAGAGCGCTGTGAATGACCGCATCACCGGGTTTAAGTTCGGCGGCAACTGCATCTTTTGACTGCGTATCTATGCCCGAGATAAAAGTTTTGATGGGATACTTGTTTTTGTGTGAGCCCCGCAAGTAATACAAGCATCCGTTCTCTATTTGTGCCTGATCGAGGGCGAACCAGATCGTAGCCCCTGCGTCAGGTTCCCGATAACTTCCAATGACGTCGACGTGGGGGCTAATACCGTGAGAGGACCCGTCCGGTCGATCAAACCAAGCTGCAGAGGCTCCCTCTATCTCCCCGTTGAGGAGATATTTCATGAGCGACACGTGGGTCCCGCGTTCTAGCTGATAATTAAACCATGGGTCGCGTTTATCCAGACTCTTGATTATGTTTTTATAGGCCGATTCGTCGTTGTTATTATCGAGCAGTTCGTCTGCCGCGGTGAGGGCACGGTCACGCAACTCCGAAAGCGCTTGTAAATCGAGGAGATTTCTTAAAATTACAAACCCATCTCTATCGTAATTCTTCTTTACTGACGCAAAGTTTAGCGTGTTAATGCTGGACATTTGTAATATTGAAACCAGATTGGCAGTCACGTTCCAAAATGGTATTAGCGCTCTCGACATCCACTTGTGAAGCTTCTGCGCTTAATTCTGGTCGGTAGTAGGT
>PCCK01000027.1 GCA_002731695.1 Porticoccaceae bacterium | reverse complement strand
AATTCATGGCAACTCCTCCTTAAATTTCCTTACGGAGCCAGCAGAGCTTTTCGATCAATATACTGTAAATTTTTGATTTACATATTTCTTGGTGACAATAGCCAGCTTAAAATTTCTGCATAAGAATACGATTTATACTGGCATAATTTTTAAATCTGCCACCACAAGGATTGGTTTTAGATTAGAAGAATCTCGACACCATCACTTACTCTATTCGTCGACGTTGCGCCTGAAGTTGCGAGCTAACAAAATGCACTGATGAATAAAACTAGGGCACTTTAGAGAGAATCCTGATAATATTTTTTCGAAACGAGAGACGTAATTGCCCCACAAACCGTTACTAAATTTGCACTTCATTTTCTTTGACCTGCAAATAGTCGCCCTCTGCAATTTCACCAATACCCATTTTGCCGATTTGCTGTAGTTGTAATTGTTTAATTGTCAGATTAATGGAGGACAACGCGGCCATGATTTTAGCCGATTGTTCCTGATTTAAACGAATCAACAGTGTATTTATATTTTGTTTTTGTATGTCTATGTTATCTAGCATATTGTTTGCTGAGGATGCTGACCATATTTCACTTAAATTTTTAATTTGATCCTCGTTTATGTCGTTTGCCGATATGATGCGATAAATACAGCTTTTCTTTTGCAAACGTAGACTCAATCGGCTCGTCCAACGAATGTCACTACTGATCAGCACCAATCCTGTTTCCAAAGGACCCAGGGTATTTGCGAAATAATAACTACGATCTATTGCTAGATCTTTAATGAGATTTAAAACCGAGGGATATTCTTTGTCTTCAGTTACACAGGCAAAATGTGCAGGTTTGTTCAGCACAATATAATGATGTTCGATTATTGCAATTTGTTTGCCGTCAAAGAAAACGCGACTGCTATCTAAAAGTTCGAAATCTGGGTCAGTTGTCACCTTTCCATCGACTGAGACACGTCCTTTTCGAATAAAAAATTTGCCCTGATTACGGCTCATGGCAACGCAAAGAGTTAAGAATTTCACGAGGCGCATAATTTTGGATTTTCCTGAACGCTATGAACCGAATCCGTTGGAGACCGCAATATCATGACAGACCTGCTGCACTGGGTTAATTGAGAGCTGTTAGTTTCATGAGACGGCCCCCTCCCCCTTGCCAGGGTTTTCCTTTCGCAGGGGGTCTACCATCTTCCAGCAACCATACGACTCCATTAGCGCTTTCTCCAACTGCCCTGATTCGTGTCTTCATTTTAAACCTTTCTATTTCTGTTGCCCTGTCTCCGTTTATTTTAACTCGGACAAAGCCTTTGGCAGATAAGCCTCCGATCAAAGCGTTTCCTTTCCACCCTTCGAACGTTTCACCTTCATAAAAAATCATAGATGAGGGCGAAATCACCGGTGTCCACGTGATCTCCGGCGGATAAAACTCATGTCGGGTATCATGATCGGGTATTGGAATAAAGCTGTAGTGATCACCATTTGAAACAATTGGATAGCCATAATTTGCGCCACGACGAACTAAATTAAGTTCGTCACCACCCCTCGGTCCCATTTCAAGTACCCAAAGCCGACCGGTTTTGTCAAACGATAGACCAAGAGGGTTACGATGACCTATAGACCAAATCTGAGATGTGACTGAGTTCGACGATGGAAAGGGGTTATCGGTTGGTATAGAGCCATCATCATTTAGCCTAACAATTTTACCAAGATTTGATTGCATGTCTTGAGCTGGGTCAAATTTTTGTCGCTCGCCAGAGCTGATCCAAAGGTAGCCCTCCGGTCCAAATGTGATCCTATGCCCATAGTGACCATGTCCTTTGACCTTAACTTGTCTCCAAATCACCTCTTTTTGCTCTAGGTGCCCAATGTTATTTTCAATTACTAATCTTGCTCTTGCTACGGCCGCACCAACGAGATTTCCATCCCCCTCTTCAGCATAACTAAAATATAGCAACCGGTTTCGCTCAAAGAGTGGGTGTAATTTAATGTCTCCGAAGCCGCCTTGACCTTTTAATACTACCTCGGGTACACCGGCAACATCACTCAATATTACTCCACTCTCGTCCAGTAGTTTAAGTTTTCCAGCCATCTCACTGACTAATATTTTACCCGATGGCAAAAACTCCATGGCCCATGGCGCATTTAAATTGGCTGTAGTTGTTACAAGGAACGGATTTCCATCATTGGTTGCAAGCAATGATTCTGTAAAAAATAAAAAGCCAAAAAGATTAAGAAGTCGAAAGAGCATAGTCCCGTAAAACCTTTATTTTTGGTTGATAACCATCTGAATCCGCAGTAAGCGAAAGAATATAAAGTTATTAAACATTAAATCAACATTATCACTTCAATAATTCACTTTATTAATGATAAATTTCCACCAATTATGCAATCTATGCATGCTGACGGTTATTTTAGTTTGTTTTCGTATTCCCAAGAGTTAAATATAATCTAGCCTGATCACCTCTACGTTAATTTACAAACTAGATAAGTATGCGTTCTTCTCGATTACAAGCCAGCGAGACCTCAGAAGCTCATATAAAGGGTTAATCTATGAATACTTTCTTTAAAACATTCCCATTGCTGGTGCTGCTCACCTTCGGTTGCTTGTCTCGAGGCACAGGATTCTTGGGTTCTGCTCCTGACATGAGTTATAAACTCAATGTTGAGCTAGGTAGTTTTTACCGGTGCTTACACAATTGGAGTCAACACGCTGCACTCAAAACCACCGAAAAAGCGTTAGATTGGTTCCTTTATGTTCCCCACCGATCCCTCCCAGATCCGGTAGCCGTTGTTTCTGTAAAAGATACGAGTGTGAACGTTTGGCTTGATACCGTTTTACCCCAAACTTCAGATTCTTTCCAAGACATGGTTCAAGCATGCTTGGTTGACACAACTTCAGAACCCTCTCAAGATTGGGCTTTGCAATTTGGTGACAGAAATCGTCCAAGGATAATGGGCGATCGGACAACGGGTTTAAGATAACTCGGTTTCTAAGTAACGCGAGAATTTGCACTCAACTCTGCAGAGCTTAGTGGGGTGACCCAGCAGAAAGGCTTTGTCCTGTTGAAAAATATTGCTAGCCAAGTGTGACAAAAAATTAGCGATTATTTGTTGTTGAACGTATGTAAGATTGTAAAATATACCGCGACTTAGGTCTGCGCGGTCTTTAAAGCAGGTCCAAAGTAGTCAGGCATGGGACTTTTTGGCGTTAAAAGAGAGGAGGGCCTAAAATAGTACCTAATTTGGATCCAAAAATAGCCTAAGGATCTGAGTTTCGTTAAGAGAAAATGCACCCATGAAATAATTTAATAAAAAAGTAACCTTAAAAAATTTACTAGGAATTTTTCATTTATACTACTCTGGATTGATCGACTTGTGATCTCTATTGAATGGGACTATTGAGTAAAATATGTATGAGTTCGGCCTTTTAAACTGGATAATCCTCAGTAGTTACGCTCTTGGATCGATCATCTTGGGATTCTATTTAAACCGACGAGTGCAGACAGCGGAGCATTATTATTTAGGCGATCGATCCACGCCATGGTGGGCGATCGGTCTATCCGTCATGGCCACGTATACCAGTGCTTTTACTTTCCTCGGCGCTCCCGCTTGGGCTTACACTGAAGGTTTCTCGGTGATATTTATTCACATTAATTATCCTATAGCAGTGTTTATAGTGATATCTGTATTTATTCCATTTTTTTATAACAGTGGCGTTGCCAGTATTTTTGAGTATTTAGAGCGACGCTTCGGCAGAAGTTCACGCCTTGTGATGTCTTCAATTTTCTTACTCGGAAATATCATTTACTCTGGAATCATTCTTTATACAACTGCATTAGTAATAGAGTTTATTACAGGAACAGATGTTGTCACTGCAATCACGGTAGTTTCGGTGATTGCTATGACTTATACCCTTTTAGGAGGCATATCCGCTGTGATATGGACAGACGTGGCTCAGACCGTGATCCTTCTCAGTGGGGCAGTCATTGTGCTGTTTCTGTTAATCGCCGATTTGCCTCTCCCATTATCCGAGACACTGCTTACTTTGAAGGCGGAAGGGAGATTGAACCCTTTTGAGTTTTCCCTCTCCCCAGATAAAGTAGCGACGGTATGGACCGGGGTAATTGCTATGTCTATTTATCACGTTGTGGTTTATGGAGTGAATCAAATGATGATTCAGAGAACACTCGTAGCCAAAACGATCGGTGACGCCAAAAAAGCCTATATCATGATGGGTTATGCCGCATTTTTTATTTTTACTTTGTTGTTTTCACTCGGCATTTTTCTATATGCCTTCTTCGAGGGCGCCTCGTTTGATAATACCAATACCATCATGCTCGAGTTCGTCAAACTTGCGAGCGTCCCCGGTTTGATGGGTTTGATTGCTGTTGCTATCGTGGCCGCGGCGATGTCTAGTTTGGACTCAAGTCTTAACTCCATGGCAACGGTAACTAACATTGATTTTTATCAGCAATATTTTAAAAAAGATGCGTCACCGCAACATTACTTAAGAGCAGCACGCGGTTTCACGGTAATGTGGGGTTTGTTAGTAATAGGCCCTGCAATATTATTTACTGCTAGTGATGGATCTGTTTTAGAAACTTTAAGTAAAATCGGATCATTCTTTGTCGGCTCGAAATTATCAATGTATTTCCTTGGCTTCTATTCAAAGCACACCACTGAGCGCGGGTTGCTCTTGGGAGTGGCTGCAGGATTTTTAACTCTCCTTTATGTTGAGTACTTTATGGAAGTTGCCTGGCCTTGGTATTGCGCAATTGGTGGTTTTGTGAGCGTTACCGTCGGTTGGATTTCCAGTATCGCAATCGATGGATTCCAAAGCGAGTATCATGTTTGTACCGTCAGGGGACAGAAAAAACTTTTTGAAGAAAACGGTTTACCTCTAAAAGAAAATGGATGGTATATCTTGCCGGGCAAAGTCGATTCAAAAAGTTATGGACTTATCATATTTTTCTTCCTATGCATTGTGTGTCTCTACATTTTTTATCAGCTTATTTGAGAAAAACTCATCTTAGTCTAAGGCAGTCATTCTGTAAGCTAAACAAACTAAAAGTACTTATTGTAGAAAACAGGTAAAAACCAATGGGATTTATAGATTGGAGCATTTTGGCGATATATCTGTGTGTAAATCTTTTAGTGGGATTTCGGCAGAGTAGATCGGTTACAACCTCTAGTGAGTTCTTTTTAGGGAACCGCTCGTCCCCTTGGTGGGCACTTGGAGTATCCGTAATGGCAACCTACGTGAGTGCACTCTCTTTTCTTGGCGGGCCAGCTTGGGCATATAACGATGGCTTGGCTGCTCTAGCAATACATCTTAATTACCCGATAGTGGTATTTATTTGCATTGTTTTTTTCATTCCCGTTTTTTACAAAAGTAACTCGATATCTATTTATGAGTATCTAGAAAAAAGATTTGGTTTGGGGTCCAGGTTATTAATGTCCGGCTTATTTATGGCGACGATGGTGTTGGGCGCATCATCAATTCTTACGGCTACATCAATAGCAGTAAGTCTTATTACGGGCTTAAGTGAACAAATATGCATCGTCATTCTCACTATATTTGTCGTGTCTTACACCATGCTCGGTGGAATGAATGCAGTAATTTGGACAGATGTGATTCAAGGTATCGTTCTTGTAATTGGCGCTGCAATTGTTCTTGGCCTTTTATTATCGGGCTCAGATCAGATGTCTAATACGCTGAGCTATCTTAACCAAAATAACAAACTCACCCCAATAAACTTAGACTTTAATTTTTCTGAAGTCACCACAATCTGGGCAGGAGTAATAGCTATGTCCATGTACCACACGACGGTATATGGAACCAACCAGTTCATGATGCAAAGGGCTATGGCTGCGAAGACTATCGGAGATGCCAAAAAAGCATACCTAATGATGGGTTATTCAGCTTTTTTTCTGTATTTCCTTTTTTTCTTTATTGGCATTCTGTTGTTTGCTCATTTTGAGGGGAAGCCCTTTGACCAACAAAATTCTATTGTCCTTATTTATATTCAGCAACTAGCTCTTCCTGGTCTCATGGGATTAGTGATTGCGGCAATTCTGTCAGCATCGCTTTCTAGTACCTCATCGGCATTGAATTCACTCTCTACTGTCTTGATTATTGACTTTTATAAGAAATTTTTTGTAATTTCGGCAACTGATTCTCATTATCTGCGTGCATCAAGAATTTTTACCATCGTTTGGGGAATAGTATTGATACCTTTTGCCTTCTCATTTCAGGGGGAGTCAGGCTCGATTTTGGAGGTTCTTTCAAGAGTGAGCTCTTACTTGGTAGGAGCGAAACTTTCGATTTTCTTACTAGCGTTTTTTTCTAAAAATATATTGGAAAAGGACATTTTTTTTGGCGTTTTTGCAAGCTTCATAGCTCTTGTGGCAATTGCGCCATTACAGTTTTTAGAGCCAGTAGTCGATTCGCTTTGGGCGGGATTGGGCCTGAGTAGACCAGAAATCGCTTGGCCTTGGTACGTGGTGATAGCAACTTTTACAAATGTTTTAGTATCTTGGCTCTCGAGTCTTTTCCGAGAAAAGCCAGTTGAAATTTGTCATCCTCTCTCGATTAGAGGTTTGAGATTTGAGTCAAAGAGTCGAGGTGTTGAGTCGGGCGCTGCATGGAGTGATGTTCCTGGGGATATTGATAGTGGCGTTTGGCCTCTTCTCATTTTTTTTGTGGCCTCAATAGGGCTCCTTTGCTTTTTCACCGCGAGTTTCGTCTAGGGACTGGGCGCTGTTGTTGCGTTAGTTATCGCTTGACGATTTTCCTCATGCGCGCGAATATGTCTAATCCTTGCTGATTTAGCCAGTGGGGAAGATCAATAAATACCCAATTTTCAGCTAACTTGTCTCCAGATCTACGAAAAACATCCACCACTCGCATTTCAGCCTGTTGTTCCCCACTGGGTAACCCAAGAAATCCTCCCTTTGCACGATTAAACAAGTTAGGCCAGCCAAAGAAACATGCGTAGTCTCCTTCGGCAAAACGGCAGATATGTGCATTAAAGGTCTTGTCTTTTAGCCCTTCCCTGAATGGATACTGATGCTGCTCTTGATATGAGCTGATCGTATAGCTCCCTCCGATACCCTCCGGTCCAAACCAAACCATGTCGTCGTGCCAAGTTTTAGCAAGATAACTAGGCGGACAGTTATCGTCCCCAGTCTGGTTTAACATATCTAAATCCTGCACCATTCGGTTAACTAATTTCAATGTTTTCTTGCTCTCTGCTTCCGGTACGTCAGCCAAAATGATTCCATCATTTGTTCTTGGGCCTGGACAAATAAAAGATGCACCCGTTTGAGGAGGTAAAGGGTCATAGCCTGCTTGCTTCATTACTCCGATGAGGTCACAGAAAAAAGCGATCGACACTATCTCTCCATTGAGTATCTGATAAAACTCAGAATATCGTAGGAAACAAACTCTATCTGTTGGTTGAATGTCAAGCCAGGGTTTTTTGAACAGACCCATGTAGTGACCCATACTCATTACCCAGTGGCTTCCATCTAGCTCGTTTTCACCCGCTATAAATATGTCTTGGCGCCTTTGAACTGGTTCCCATGCCAAAAATAACGGTGAATAAACCGCCTCGGAGATCTGATCGGGTCCCACGAGATTATTGAAGGGATGTACTCCATAGAATTTGCAATTGTTTGCTAAGAACTTTCTCATGATCGAGTTCAAATTTAGCATATCTGTGCCGCCCATCTCCCGATGATATTGAGCGACTAGTTTTTTAGCTTCGCGAATCATTTGCACCTCAACGCGCTATGGATCAAAAAATATTAAAGACCTTGGTCTCGACTTAAGCTAACTTTCAATCATTATTTTCACTGCTTAAATTTTGTTCCGAGTTTCTAGTTGATGTAAGTCTGGATCTAAAAATATCAGCCAAGACAGATAACTCATCAAAGACAGTCCACTCTTCCACGACTTTCCCGTTCAGTAACCGATATTGACTCTCCCCTATAACGAAAACCTGCGAATTGGTTGGCTCTCCGTATAAGGCAGGACCCGAGTGAATCCCGCACAACGTCCATCTTACAGCAACGAGTGATGCGTCTCCATCAAGCTCTGAATCACACACATAGTCTAAAGAAAACTTTAGCTCCGAAACTGTACCAAGCAGCTTCATGTAAAATCCTGCTATTTCGTTTGGACCGGCAAAGTTGCGCCCAGCAACGCCATGAAATATGGCGTCAGGTGAGTAAAACAAGTGCACGTCACCGACCATGCGAGCATTCCAAATATTCTGCAAAAAAGACCTTATAAATGTTTTTGGGTCATCGGTATAAGAGGCTCGTTGCTTATTGACACTTTGAGTAACTCGTTCGATTTCCGAGTTACGCCATTTGATGAAAGACTCGCTTCTTGCGTATCTTGCCCAAGTTTGAGCTACATGGAGGGGGTCGTGACCAAGTTGTACTACCAGACCGTAGTTGTCTCTGACAAGCCATTCTTTTGTTACCTTATTGTCTTTGACTATGCAATGGGCGATAACTAAAATCGTTGCGTTTTTTCCTGTTGCTGGACCATAGACAGAGTCTGCCAAGTTTGTCATATGGGAACGTATCAAATGAGACGTATGCAGGCCTCCCAAGGGCTCTTTACCCGAGACCACATTGATTGCTTCTAGTGTCCGGTCAGGAAATGATGCAAGTGTGCTGAGCGTGCTTTGTACAACATCCTCTGCTCTCATGCTTACCCCAGTCATGGTGTAAACTGGGCAGTAGTCGGCGTAGTAGTCATAGATCAAACCTACCTGCTTACCTTCCCATATGCGTGCTGTTGTTCTGTGTATGTAATCAGTAATGTCTACAAATTCATCATCAAAGTTAAAAAATGATGAGTTATTTTCAGAGGAACTTTGGACTCTGGGTATTGGGGATTTGTCAAAATGGCCTTCGAGACGATTCATTTGGAATTTCCTGTAATTCTATTGGGATTTAGGCAGTTTTACGTCTTTGCATTGCCTTTGCGATTGAAACGAAACGCTGTTATGGAGCTCCAATAAATTCTTTGGAACGGTAAAACACTATGAGATTAAGATTTATGTGACTTAAATTGAGATTTCTCCAAACCTAATCAGAATTGCCTACGTACGAAAAGCCTGGAAGATTCTTTCAAAGACAAATTTCACCAGTTTCACTGGAGCTTCATATTCTCATACTGAGCTATTGTAAGGAAAGTATGTAACTAACCACCAAGTAAAATCTATCTTGAGGAGAGCTAAATGTATCGTTCGTTGATCAAATACATATTTTTTACGCTATGTATTATCACACCATTTGCAGTAAATGCGGCCATCGAAGAAATAATTGTTACCGCAGAAAAACGTGAATCAAACCTGCAGGATGTAGCGGGATCGGTCACGGCGTTGGATTCTTCAGCGATTATAGATAATGGAATTATTGATATATCAGGATTAGAGAATGCTGTTCCCGGATTGAGAATCGGTATCTCAGGAGGCGAAGCTCGACCCGCAATGAGGGGCATGAGAACTAACGATGTTGGGGTGGCTGGCACTGGCATTGCTGAACAAATGGTTGGCATTTTTCAAGATGGGATATATGTGCCTACAACAACGGCAGCAATGAGCTCCTACGTCGATGTTGAGAGAATCGAGGTCCTTAGGGGGCCTCAAGGAACTCTGTATGGACGGAATACGTTTGCGGGATCAATAAATGTAATTTCGAAAAGCCCCAACTTTGATAACACGGAAGGGTCGTTTGGAGTCCACACAGGGGACTACAATCGGCAGGGATACCAAGGCGTCATTAATATTCCAATCAGTGACAGCATAGCAACTAGGTTTGCTGTTGCGGCAGACTCCCATGATGGCATTATCAATAATCACAACGTAGCCGGTCCCTCGGATGACCTAAGGGAAAAAGACAGTTTTTATGTACGATCGACCACGCTTTTGGATATTAGCCCAGCGCTGTCTGCTACGTTCCGAATGGAGTACTTCAACAAAGAGGCTAATACTGAGGCTATTTGGGGATACCAACAGATTGCCGGATACCAGATTTCGCAAACTGACTCGGGTCTCTACAATCCCGTAGCGACTGTTACTGGAGGGCATATTTACAAGCCATCTGATGCGGTGAAGGATGACTTGGGCCCATATGATGTTTACAGAAATGCTATATCGATCGATGAGCAGGAAATTGTGTCAACCTCATTGGTTATTGATTACGAAACTGATTTCGCAAGCTTGAGAGCGACAGGAAACATCTCAAAGATCAGCGGACATCAGTTTTATGATAACGATTATAGTGACGGTGGTTTAGATTTCGTTGGCGGATTCGGGCGGCAGGATGACCAAGACGCTTCTTCGTTAGAAGTGCAATTGACTTCAAAGGAGAATGGTTCACTCAGTTGGTTGGCGGGGGTATACATGTATTCATTGGATGCTGACTGGGAGTGGTTGTGGCGTGCCGATGGTCAAATTGTGGTGCCCGGATGGGGTAATCCAAGCGACGATCCGATGACTACGGATTCGACTGCTCTTTACGGTCAGATATCTTACAGCGTTAGCGAAAAGCTAAACGTGACTGGCGGTCTACGTTTTAACAGCGATGAAAAAGAATTCACTGGAAGTGAAGAAGAGTGGAGCAGTGATTCTACATTATGGAAGGTTTCTGCAAAATACGATGTAAATGATGCGTCGATGTTATACGGCTCGATCTCCACGGGAATAAGAACGGGTGGACTCAACGATGCTCGAGTTGTTTCTCGAGGAGCAGAAAAATATTACGACAATGAAGACGTGATTTCCTTCGAAGTTGGAGTTAAAAATACTTTCTTAGATAACACTCTGCTATTAAATGCTTCCTTGTTTTCGAATGTTTATTCGGATGTCAGGTCACAAGTTTTTGCAGTAGCATGTCAAGACACAACATCAAGCAAGACAATCATCCAATGTGTAGCGGACGGAGAAGCAACTACTTTTGAATATAGTGACAACGGGGGTGACGTCGAAACTACGGGATTGGAAGCTGAAATAAAGTGGGCTCCAAGTGATCGTTTGTTTGTGTCCGCCTCACTTTCTATGCTAGACGCTGAATTTGAAAGCGGTTATGAAATTGGTAATAGCCTTATCAGACCTCTAATGGGTTTGGGAAATATTGAAGGCAGGCAAGATATTAATGATCAGAATAACCCTGGATTTAATTTTGGCGGATGGCGCCCGGCATTGTCACCCGAGTATACGCTTGGCATTTTCGCGAAATACGATTTTACACTCCCCAATGGAACCACATTATCTCCCTCGGTTTCCACCACCTTTGTAGGAGATTACTTTGGCTTCGACACGAATATTCCCGAAACAAAAGTCGAAAGTCACGCGATCACCAACATACGCGCTACTTGGGAATCTGGGAGAACAGGCCTTGAGGTGAGTGCTTTCGTTAATAATGTTACTGATGAGACGGTACTTAAAAGGGCAGTAGTGCACTCACAGCTTGTCAACGCACTTCCAGCAAACTCTGTTCAAGCGAACTGGAATAATCCGAGAGTCTGGGGCATGAGTGCCAAATATTCTTTTTGAGCGAGTTATTGATTTAGAGAAAATGCGAGTGGCGGCCACGATGTACCACTCGCTTACCCTAACGATCTATACATTGTTGGCCACGGTATTGCCGTACGAGAATGTTAAGACTGGCAGAGGGAAGAGTTTCTAATAATCATCCTCGATATAAGGCGGTATCAAAGGCATAGAATCATAGTTCGAAGGCGCCTTTTTATTATGGGCGCTGATACCACTTGTTAATACTCTCGGGAGGGTTCTGGGTTGCTGCTAAGAGCATTTTTTTCTTCCTTAGAAAACTTTGACATCGTCGAGGTCAAACAGCAAATATGTAAGGTTTTCTCACATAAAACCGTAGTCAAAATGTGTTATCCATTTGATAACATTAGTGACATAGATTCTTTTTTTGAGCATTGCCTAGGTTCGCTCAGTAGCGCCTTTAATGAACTAGAGCGTCGGACCTTGATTTCTATCGAGGGGACTTCATCAGATGGATTTAGCTGGATAGGTACCATGGGCAACTACTTCGGCACCTTCACGACTCCGTTTTTGGATATTTCCGCGACTGGTCGACTTACACATATGAGGTTTCATGAATTTTACAGGATTAATGAGGATAAAGTCGATCAGATACAAGTTATCTGGGACATTCCAGAACTTATGATGCAAGCGAACTCGTGGCCCATGGCTCCGCAGCTAGGCTCTTTTATTTGCACACCGGGCCCGCTGACGTGTGATGGTGTGAATATGAAGGGCGAAGGTGGTCATGCCTTAGCTCATGTTCAGACAATGCTCGAAGACATGAGTAAGCATCCATCAAACCCTGACCCCGCAATAATGCACCTCGATAGGTATTGGCACCCAAATTTTAATTGGTATGGCCCTTGTGGGATAGGCACGAGTCGAGGAATCGATGGATTTCGAAACATTCATCAAATCCCTTTCTTGCGGGCAATGCCAGATAGAAGATTGGATAATGATGCCGGATTGAAGTCGAACTGGATTGCGCGGGGAAATTATGTTTGTGAAACTGGTTGGCCAAACATGCGTCTTACATTGTCTAATGATGGATGGATGGGTCTTAATCCTTCAGGAGTTGAAATTGAAATGAGAAGCCTCGATTTTTGGCGACTAGAAGGCGGGTTAATTAGAGAAAATTGGGTGCTGATTGATTTACTAGATATATACAATCAACTTGGTGTGGACGTGTTTGATCGAATGCGCGCGCTCCCGATTAGGATGTAGTTTGAAAACTCTAACTCTTCCGAGATAGCCCTCCTTGAATCTAATGTAATTCAAATTTAAGCACAGTTGCCAGCGAGTTCATTTCTGTGTCCGGTATGGTAATAAAAAAATCTTTGCTAGTTATCACCCATTCCACCTCAACTTCTGAGCCAAGTACTGTCACTGTCTTTATTGGCGTTTGGGTGGGGTAATGGTGGGGTGCAAGGGTACGGCGTAGATTTATACGCTTACCGACTTCAGGTTTTCCGAGGAAGAAAAGATACATTTTTTTTCGATCTTTGGACACGGTGAAGCGAACATCGTCTGCAGTGTATTTCACAGTCGCAGGCTGCCCGCCATGACGGCCTTGGCCAACGTCGGCAGTGCCCTCACCGTACTTATCATGTGGGCGGGTGTTGTAGACAGCCTCTCCGAATTTTGCCAGCCAGTCGCCAATTTGGTAGAGTATCTTGCGCTGTGAGTGGGGAATAATACCATCTGCCCGAGGAGACACATTAAGGAGAACGACTCCATTCTTGCTCCACACATCGATCATATTACGCAAAACTAATTCTGCAGTTTTATAGGTTTGGCCATTGATGTAGCTCCAAGACCGGTTACTGAGCGTAACATCGGTGAGCCACACGGATTGAGACAGATCTTTCTTCCCNCCCTGCTCTATATCAAGCACTCCAACAGACCTNGGATAATCTGTCTGTTTGTANGCAATCACTACTTTTTGTTGCCTANTTTGAGCCCTATTTANGTAATAAGCTGCCAACNTTANACGATACTCCTCTGGGATTAGATTAAGCCAAGAGTCAAACCAGATAATATCAGGCGAATAATTGTCTATAACCTCCACAACCTGATCTATCCAGTATTGATGGAATTCGTCTACCGGGATATTTCCATACAGCTTTGCTAGTTTAGGATCCGAAGTTGAGGTGGCATAATTTGGGTGATACGGGAAATGGCTATCCCAGCCCTCCCATTCATCGGGATTTTTGGCATTTCGTTGTAAGTTTCGGGCGTGATGAAACGTCGTGATTAGCTTCATATCCCTCGCCCTTAGTTCCTGCGCCAGTTCGCCGGTAATGTCCCGCTTGGGGCCAAGGTCTTTGGCGTTCCATGGATTGACTTGACTTGCCCACATAGCGAAACCATCATGATGCTGAGCGACTGGCCCGGCAAATTTTGCACCCGCACGTCTGAAGAGCTCCGCCCAATTTTTTGCGTTAAAGTTCTCAGCTTTAAACATGGGTATAAAGTCATGATAAGCAAAGACGGAGGGATCACCATAGGTTTTTTTGTGATGCTTGCTTAGCCGATGATTTTCGTAATGCATGTAGTGTGGATACCACTCTGAGCCCTCTGCCGGCACACTGTAAGGCCCCCAATGGAAGTAGATTCCGAATTTCGCGTCCTTAAACCATTCCGGTGCCTGCTCGTGTTTTGATAGGGATTCCCAATCTTCGACATATATTTGTTGCTCTAACGGTTGTGTCAGTTGATTAAGACAAGCTGACGGTGCAATGACCAAAAAGATCACCAGGGGCAGGGGCAGCCATGTTCTCTTAGATCTTTTAATAGTTCGATCCCACTCTTCTGTAAAAAAATTCTGTGTAGACAGTATATGTAAATTGTTTAATTTATCTATAAAGCGGTATTGCTAAAAATTAATTTGAGAGTCCCACTCGTCTAGCATGGTGAGCTTTTACTATACATTTTTTCGAGCTATTCTTTTACTCGAATGAAGATGTGGAGATCCGGCTGAGGACAATTGATCAACGCTCCCACATAGTCGTAAGACAATTAGTTTGACCTTCAGTTCTCGAAATTGTGCTGGAGAGACACGGCTTGAGATGTGGTACTGACTATTGAACGTGACAGGTAAAATGTTCTTAATATCTAATCTAGATAATGTTAAACAATTTAGTCTTGTAAGTAGATAGATTTTGTTTGTGTTTGCGGGTTTTTTGAGGTCTATTCCTTAAGAGGTTTGATTGACTGTTGTGTTAGTGCGTTTATTTCGATAAAAAGAACCGTCAATGCCTGCTGTTTATGCAAAAAGTTATGATACTTTTCCACATATGGTTCAAATCGTCTTGAAAAAAAGAAGGGACCTTGTAGGGTCCCTTAAAATTATCCCATAGGCGGGATAAGAGGGGTATAAAAACTCTATTGAAGATCCTCACCCACTACGAAGACATAAAATCTTGCGTCGCAATGGCGGCAAGTAACACACAAGAGAAAATCATTGCGCCGTATACTATTTCCATTGTCATACATCTCCCTGCTGGCAATTTACTTTCACATCATTAGTATCGGGGCAAAGTAAACATAACTCAAATGCATACTTTTCATAAAAATTATTACAAAATGGTATAATTTTTTAGATTTGAGTAAATCTGTACAAAAACTGGGTTTTGCGTAATAGTAAATAGTTAGGAGCAGATACGGATAACATCCCACTTTACTTAGTGTTGAGGAAGCCTATTCTGAGGGCAAATGGCTAAATTGAATCTATCGCAGCGGTCTCGATTAAATTAACGAATCTGGGTTGAATTTAGTCCCTACGGTGGTTTATTCGGATATAGTGTAGTGATATCGGCTGCGGGTTACTGAAATTGCTATTAAAGCTTTTTGACGTTTTAGTTATATCAAGTCATAGCCTAAGGACTTGTGATTAAGCAACCCCAGCTAATATAGAGTTGTTCAATTGATTTTTGTCACTAGCAAACATATTACTTATAATTTTCGTAATTGATTGAACATCTACTATACTCTTAAGTTACACTCAGAATGGAGGCAGGTGGTGTGTGCGGTGCTGTTGGTTGAATTTACCCTTTCTGTTTCATTGTTACCCGCAATATTAAACGAAAAAAGTTAGCATTTTTTGGTGAAACGTTGGTTTTTTAAATGGAAGTCTGACATGAGTTTTAAGTGTCGTATAGTTTTATCCTTAGAATGACGATGAGTCCACCATGTTGATGATGCCTCGATAAACTAAAACCTTGGGACGATTACGGTGAGGAAATTAGAGGGCCGTACAGCACTTGTTACTGGCGCGAGTCGCGGTATTGGGCGTGCTGTGGCTGAAAGGTTTGCCTCTGAGGGCGCAAACATTGCCATAAATTATGTTAAGAATTCAGAAGCTGCTTCAGAAGTTGTAGATATTGCCTTAAATTTTGGTGTTGAAGCTCGAGCCTATCAAGCAAACATTGGGTGCGAGGATGAATGTACTCAACTAGCATTAGCGGTTATCGAAGACTTCGATAAAATTGATATTCTTGTGAATAATGCGGGCGTTGGTTCGACTGCTATTCAGCGGCCTAATATTGTAGAAGCGACAAATGAGCAGTGGGACAGACTCATGTCAGTCAATTTCTGGGGCCCAGTATGGCTATGCAGAATCTTAGTGCCGCACATGCGTCAAGTCCCTCGGAGTGATGTGATCATGATGTCAACGATTGCAGTGCAGGCATTATCACCACGTTTTGGTGTCTACGCTGTAAGCAAATCTGCTCTGGAGGCAATGGCTCATACACTGGCTCGTGAGGAAAAATGTAATGGGATGCGGGTCAATATTATCGCGCCGGGTCTTGTAGATACTGACATGGGCAGAAATGTTGTTAACGTGACCGGCTTCGGTAACAATATTCGTGAGGTGGACTCTAAGTCGCCATTTGGTTTTGTCTGCACCCCGGAGGACATAGCGGCGACAGCTGTGCACCTATGCTCCGATGATGGTCGTTATATCACTAACCAACGGATCACTGTTGCGGGAGATTGATGAATCACAATCCTTAAAACTCGGTGAGCCCCATCTATATTGTTATCGCTCAGATCGTCAATGATTTAGGTGGGTATCTAATACAAAGTTACTTTTGGGTAGCCTTGGTAACTACGGTCCAGTTTCGTTCATTGAGCATTCTCATGAGCTCGGAACAGAGGGGGGGCATTGAATGCGAGAGAATTCAAAATGAATCAATATAAAAACGCTGTTCTTCTCTTTACCGTATTTCTTTTTGTTCCCCTCAATGGCTACGGCAAACAGCTCAATTTCCTACACATAATCATTGACGATTTGCGTGCCCAAGGTCTTTCCGTGTACGGTAAAAAAACTATGGAGACTCCGAATATTGAGGCACTTGCTTCAACGAGTATTATCTTTAAAAAAGCTTACATAAATATACCGACATGTGGCGCCTCGAGAGCGAGTATGCTTACAGGTCTCTACGGCCGTCAGGACCGCTTCAGAGAATATACTTCTCGGTTGGATAAAGACGCGCCTGAAACGGTCTCATTGCCGGAATATTTAAAAGATAATGGTTACCAAACATTATCTTTTGGGAAGGTCATTCATACAAAGACTGACTCTCTACATGTTTGGAGTAATCATCCATGGAGATCAGGTCTGTCGGATTATAGGAAAGCTGAAAATATCGAGGCTAGGTCCCGTAACTCCTGTATTACCACCGGTGCATGCGCTCCGTCCGGTCTGGGCAAGGCTCCAGCATTTGAGATGGTAGATGAGGCAGATAATCGTTATCCCGATGGTGACGTTTCGGACGCGGCAGGTGCGATGTTGGAGTCTCTCAACAAAATGGTTAAAAAAGAGCCATTCTATATGGCGGTTGGTTTTGTTAAGCCGCATCTTCCTTTTGCTGTGCCAAAAAAATATTGGGACCTGTACGACAGTAAATCTATAAAAGTTTCTGAGGCACAATTTAAACCTAAAGGAGCCCCGCTAGATGCATGGATGAAGTCAGGAGAAATACGTAATGGATACACGGGTATTCCAGCCGTAGGAGATCCGTGGGAAAACAATCTTCCGGAGGAACTAATTAAAACACTCACACATGGATATTATGCATCGACAAGCTTTACCGACGCGCAGATTGGAAAGTTGATTAATTCGCTAGATAACCTCGAATTAGCATCGAATACCGTTGTTATTCTCTCGAGCGATCATGGTTTTAGCCTCGCTGATCATGCGCTTTGGAACAAACACTCGCTTTTTAATGTTGCGACCCGAGTTCCTCTTCTAGTGCGACTTCCCGAAGAACGAGACGCAGGGAGTGTGGAGGGTGTTGTAGAATACGTCGACATATATCCTACTATAGTTGATCTTGCAAATCTTCGTTTACCGACACATCTTGCAGGAATATCGCTAAAGAAAAATCTTTATAACCCTGAGTTACCAACCAAGGAAGCCGTGTTTCCAAGATATCAGCAAGGAGATAATGTAACAACTAAGCGTTACTCATATTCTGCGTACTTCGGCAGAGGCACTTCCTCTAGAAAAATGAGGGGACACATGTTATACGATCATCTAAAAGATCCACTTGAAACCATCAATGTCGTAGATGACTCAGAAAATGCTGACACGGTTTTGAAGTTGCAAACGTTACTGTTGGAACACATCACTCAAAATGATCCCAAAAGAGTATTGGAAATTTCTGATTTTATAAAATCTAAATTTTGATAGATTTTTAGAGAGATTTATGGCAGCAGAGGTATAGCTCGGGGATACAAATTTTTTAAAAATCGTTATTCTAGGGTTCAACAAGTTTCAGTTTAAAAGGACTCTCGCTTTAATTTTCTTACGCGTGTGGGAAGACAAGAATCATCCCTCATTAGGAATGCCAACAAATTGAGTTAGGAAAACCATGAATTTTTACCAAACTGATTTGGGTTAACCTTTTGTCGATTGATAGCGAAATACTCCAGTCCCTCTAGGACACTGTGAAGATAAGACTCTAGCTTCTTATGAATATACAGCCTCACGATGGGTCGTAAAAGCAACGTGCTGAACGGCATAAACCTTGGATCTATCGTGATTCGGACGGAGCAGCCTTCGTTATCATTTTCTATACGCCAGCTCACCTCTGCCATTGTTTTTTCTCCTATAAAAGACAGATCGTATCCATCACCTTCAAACCAGTTGTGAAACTCTCGTTTGAAAACCCGCTCATTTAGGTAGGTGAGTTCATCAACAGAACCCTCGCCGCACCAAAGGATAGGTATATTACTTTTGCAGAATGGGTGAAAATTTTCTAGGTTTCTCGGCTCCGAAATTATTTTCCACATCTCAGATTTTTCTAATGCATATGGCCTAACAACGGTAATTGCTTTTGCCATTTAAAAATCCCGCCCTTCCGCGAATCGATGATTTACCTCACTATGATGTTGCTCATCGGCACGCACATAATGAATCAAGTCTGCCAGCCGAGCTTCTGGCTTCATTTCATAATAATCAATTGCCAATTTTGGCGCAGCGACATTTTCTGTAGCACCACTCTCCACCAAGGCAAGATACTCGGTATAGCTTTGGACCGCTTCCTCTTCGAAGTAAGCTATCATCTTATGAGCTGTCTTGTAGTCTATAAGATATAGAATTAGATAAAAGATTCCGAAACTTACTTGCGCGACCACCACCAACATTCGCTCAAAGAAATTTGGCTGAGCGATTTCGATAAAAAACATCAGATGCATCCTCTCGTTTTCTGCTTCCGCGAGAAGTTCTCTTATTGTGGCGCCGTACCCTGTTTTCATTTTGCGCAAGCTGGTAAAATGTAAAAGCATTCCCGCTACCATGCCGGGAACGCCCGCGACAGTCTCTAAAACCACAGCCCTGTGACCGTAGCGCTTAGCGAAAAAAGTGTCTGCAATAAACCGAAAGAATGTAGTCATGGATTTTGCAAATATCTGTCTCATTTGTTCGATCCTAAATCAGGTAAGTCTGGAGAAAAGAATCCAGAAGAACCGCATTGAGAGCAGATTTGCGGCAACTCCTGCAACGTAGGTGAGAGCTGCAGCAAGTAAAACTGAACGACAGGCGCTGTGATAGTCAGCAGGGATTTTCTCCCTGATGATCGGCATAGCACGGTTGAAGCTGGCGTCGAGTTCAACTCCAATCGTCATGAGATGAATAATCAATCCGATTCCAATCATGGCGGCCAAGATGGTTGCCCCGAGTTTTAGGAATGACACGCCGCTAGTTGATAAAAAAAATGGCATTACAAATAGAGAGATACCTCCGAGGATTTTTCCACAAAACCCCACTAGTTCGATCACTTTTGTGCGATATTCCAACGGCTTATAGCGTTCATGATGCTGCATAGCATGTCCAATCTCATGACAAACAATTGTCAGTGACGTGAGGCTCCGCCTTGTTAGGCGACGTTGTAAAACACTCACTTGCTTTTCCCTAACATTGTAATGATCGAAGATGGGAGTGTTTGTAATTTTGACATCCTGTATGCCTGCTTCGTTTAGAATTAGTTCCCCAAATTCTCGACCATTGAAAGGCATATTTTCCATTACCTTATCATACTTATGAAAGATATAACGTAGCCAGAGCATTGGTGCGAATGCAATAAAAAGTAGTACAAGAAGCAGTGTCATCTAATTATTTAAAGGTCCTTTTAGTCGTCACAGTGGTGCTCGCTGAGCATTGTATACGATTAAGAACTCAGTTTTGTGCACATCTTTTTGGCTCATTAGAATTTAAGGAATCAACCAAATAATTTGTAGTTTTTACTTATCCTTGTTTTTAGACACGAGAAATTTTGCATAAATAAGTCATTTGGATTAGTCACTAACACACCTTAAGTTGAGGGGTCAAAAAATATCACCAATGTCGGACGCTACATTAACCATTCGTACTAAATTCAAATTATCCGCCTCATTTACCTCTTCTATTGGATGAATCAGAGTTTCTATGTGATGTTTTGTTGCTAAAAATTCCGGCGTTATGAATTGACTTGAGTTTCTGGGTTGAGGTACTGGAACCTCTATAACCTCCTGAATCTCTCCCGGATTTGCTCTCAACACTACAACCCGATCCGCAAGGTATACAGCCTCATTGAGATCATGAGTAATAAAGAGTATCGTGATGTCGATATTTTTCCATATCTCCATTAAATACACCTGCATTTTCGCTCGAGTTTGAGCATCCAAGGCACCAAAAGGCTCATCCATCAGAAGAACTTTTGGCTGATTGGCAAGCGCCCTTGCAATAGCTACACGTTGTTTCATACCACCTGATAGTTGACTCGGGTAATGATTTTCAAACTTCTCAAGTCCAACTAGACTAGTCCACTGACGGGCTTCTGACTCTGCAATACTTTTAGTCGCTCCACTCTCAAGCAGTCCAAACATGATATTCTTTTTTACAGTCAACCAGGGGAAGAGTGTGTATTCTTGATAAACCATACCCCTCTCCGGACCGGGCTTGGTTACAACCTTGTCATCAAGCAAGATTTCTCCCGAAGTGGCTTCCTCTAAACCTGCGAGCGTGCGTATTAGAGTAGATTTCCCGCATCCTGACGGACCAATTACACATACGAATTCGCGTTTATGCACTTTTAGATTTATGTTTTTGAGAGCTGTTATGGGCCCATCAATACCCTGAAATGTTTTAGTAAGATTCCTAATTTCCATCGTGATATTTCGCCGCTTAAGTCTTAAGAAGCGTTCTTTTACCTTCTCGGTTTGGAATTTATAGTCTGGTAACTCCAATCTAGTCAAAAATAAAACTCCGTTAAATACTTTTCCAAGGAAAAAAGCGGCGTCCAAAATAGGCCAGTAGAAAATCTATAAAAAGCCCAAGAGCACCGATAATTATTATTGCTGCATAAACGTTATCGAAATTCTTATATCGAGCTTGTTGCGTTATAAACCACGTAATGCCCGAACTAGTTCCAATCAGTTCGGCAACAATAAGGTAAGTCCAAGCCCATCCTAATAGGATTCGTGTGTCTCGGTAGAGATCTGGTAGTACTCCAGGGATCACTATTTTCAGCACTAAAGATCGGTTGCTCGCACCAAGCGTTTGTCCAGCTTCAAGTAAAGCGGGGTCAAGTTTGCGTGTCGTATTAGCTACTACGAGAACTTGTTGAAAGAATGTACCTATAAAAATAATAGCAATCTTTGGTGCCTGATATATACCCAGAATTGCCACAGCGAGAGCGCCGAATGCGGGCGCTGGAAGATATCTGAAAAACTCGATGAAAGGCTCAAATAATTTTGAGAAGAAATCAAAGGTACCTGCGAGAATACCGATCGGGATGCCTAGCATCGAGGACAAAATGAATCCCCAAAATATTACCTGAATACTACTCCATAAGCTTTCATGAAGCCATTTCTCGCTTTGTCTTCTGGGCTCTGTGGCGAATGCGGTATACAAAGCTTTTCCAACTTCATGCGGTGCAGGTAGGTAAAGAGGATTAGCAGGGGTTCCCAAGGGCTGTTCGAGGCCGGCGCTGACCATCTTTTGAGTTTCGAAATTGAATGTTTCTCGAGGGACTAACATATTTGCTCTGAAGTAGCCCACCGATCCAGCTTCGGTTACCTTTATAAGCGGATGCCAGATAAAGGGCAAGTAGCTAACTGCGCTCCAGATCATCAGCGGAATCGCAAAACTTAAGAATGCCACAAATGAACTTCTTTTCTTGGTGAGTGGCTTACGTACCGCGAGCGAGGGCATCTGTAACCTTAATGATATGTTTTACCCCTATCTGATAAAAGGAGGATGCTCCATTTTTTGTTGCAAATATACAGATAATTACATTTTCAAGATGTGGAATGTTCCATGAAGAGATTTTCAGTTTTTATTTCATCAGCGACAGATCGATGTAAGTGTCAATCGGTTGCGCTTCTTCGTATACGTCGTTTGCAACATTAAAATCATCAGCGATCTTGGTAGACCCATAGATTGATGAGAATCCGTCGCCTCTTTGCGCAAATAATAATGCTTCGCTGACACTCATGATTTTTGTACCCTCAATAAAACCCTTGTATTCCTCTGAGGATAACCCCACCCGAGCCGCCATAATGGAGATCGCTTCTTCGCGAGTTTCAGGATTATTGAGGAAGGCAACAGCCATATCCCACGCTTCAATTACCTTTGCCCAGCTCTTTCGATTCTGCGCAAAGCTTGTTGGTGATACCGCTAGCACGTCATAGATAAGCCCAGGCTCGTCTGCAGACGTATAAATCGCTGTTGAGCCCGGCACAAGATTTAGACTTTGGCCCGAATTAGGTTGCCATGCGACGATAGCATCGACTTCTCCTGAGGCTAAAACCTGAGGGGTTTCGTTTGTTGGCACGTTTACTAGTTCAACGTCACCCTCTGACAGTCCATTTTTTTCCAATGCATTAAGCAATAACAAATGTCCGACGAACCCTATTTCAACACCTACTTTTTTACCTTTCAGCTCCTCAATGGTTGAAATACCCGGTGCAGCTACGATCATATCATTCCCATTAGAATAAT
Organism: Porticoccaceae bacterium; assembly: GCA_002731695.1. Taxonomy (GTDB): domain Bacteria; phylum Pseudomonadota; class Gammaproteobacteria; order Pseudomonadales; family Porticoccaceae; genus TMED48. Next base: position 19,743 of record PCCK01000027.1, on the reverse strand, counting down.
CATTGATCAAAATTATTACATTTTGTGCACCGGTCGCTCCCGTTACGAGAGCATCACCATTTGTCATGGCCACAGCATCAAGTTGCCCTGCAGCAAAAGCATCCATACTAGCCACGTAATCAAACCACTCAAAGTCGACGTTCACCCCAACTTCTGCAAACATATTTTTTTCAATTGCTATTTCCCAAGTCACCCAACCCGGCCAGTCACTGTAGCCCACCTTAAGCGGTTCCTCTCGCGAACAGGACGCGAGGGTTAACAGAGTCAAAAGAGCGACGGCCAATCTTTTTTTCATGCGGAACTCCAAAGTAATTTAGATAGAGTAGATCAAGTGGATTTCAGTGATTTATAAAAAGAGTATAAGCATTAAACATGCCAATATCGGCACATTTTCAATATCATTACAAGTCGAAAGCGTCCAATCTAATGCAGCTTCGCGCTGCGGCGTTCTATGGTCAAAATTCAATAGGGTTTGACCGCTTTCTAAATAATATTGCTCCTTTTTAGTCCAATAGAGTGAAGAAAAAGCATTTATTTGGTGCAAACTATTTACTCGTTTTTTTAATCTTAGCGAATATAGGGGTCCTCCTAAAAGCAAATTGTTGAATCTCGTTTGAAAAGAGGCATACTCTTTGTTAGATTAAATTTTTTGATGATCTCAACTAGCCAACGTCACTTACATGCATGTCTTTCCATGTTGTGTGAATTAAGTTGTGTTTTTGGAGTGTGCTCAGTTTGCATTTCAAAGTAATACTGTTGTTGATGTGTATCTCGACGAAGCGGTTTCGGCTCACTTCATTCCCCCTGATATGCTCGAGTTGGTTAACTAGGTGACAAAGAAAGGGGGCATGAATTTGTATAAATGGTATGCCCGCAGCTATTAAATGTCGCGAGGTGTTTTGGTAGAGTTCGGAGAAGACGCTGGGTAGCTCGCTACAAGTGCTGCTGAAGGTATTGACGCTTTATATCTATGAGGACTTGTGATGATAAAGTCTATCGATTACTCCACACAAATTCCTGCTGGTGGTCATTGTTCTCTGAGACTAAAGCGGGGCACCGTCATTCGAATGACCGACACAGAGGGTGGTGCCAATATTGGGATGTTATTTTATAACTCAGAGAATTTTTTGGAACGATATAATGCTCCGGATACCTTAAAGTGTCAGCATACCTTCAAGATTGGAGAGGGACATTGTCTTTATTCTGATATGGGCCGCATTTTTGCATCCGTTATTCACGATACTATGGGTTGGCATGACTCGGTTTGTGGAAGCTCGCATGCTGAGCATGTGGAGCAATGTTATGGAAAGCGTGACTACCAGAACGATCGTAATTCCTGGTCTCAGAATGGGACGGATGCTTTTTTGGTGGAGCTTGCTAAATATGGTTTGGGAAGAAAGGATTTAGCGTCTAATTTAAACTGGTTCAGTAAAGTTTATGCAGATCATCTGGGCATCTTGACTTTAGATTCTGAAGCAAATAAGTGTGGCTCCCAAGTTACGTTGAGGATAGAGATGGACTCTTTGGTCATTATGCATGCATGCCCACATCCGCTTTCTCGTGCAAAAGATTACCCTGATAATTCTGTCCAAATTGAAATTGGCTTAGCACTTCCTTTGACCCCTAATGATAGGTGTATGAATTTTTGTGAGGAAAATCGTCGTGGTTTTGCTAACAACGCAGTTTATTACCTCGGTGCTGAAGGTCAGTATGTGGCGCCCAACAGCGTTGATTTGTCAAATCTTAATCAATAGAGAAGATTGAACATTATGGTTTTAGCAAACGTCAAAATGATCAATAGCAGTTTTTCTCCTCGGCAGGCGATCCTGCGAGAGGTCGTAGATTCTGGGGATTATTTCATAACGTTGATAGAAACGGGTCAAACAGCGCGCATTGTTGATTTGGAGGGAAATCAGGCTGTGGACACTTTATTCTATAGCTCAGAAGACCCCAGTGAACGTTATAGTGCTTCAGACACAATTCGCGAACAGGGAAGTCTTTATCTTACAGCCGGCTCTTCTTTGCTTTCTAACGTTAATCGTCCGATGCTAAAGATCGTAGCTGATACTTGCGGCCGTCATGATACATTAGGTGGGGCTTGTTCCTCTGAGAGTAACACGGTCCGTTATCACCAAGACAAACGATTCATGCATTCATGTCGAGATAGTTGGATGCTGGCTCTCTCAGAGCATCCAGAGTACAGACTTGACAAGCGAGATATCTCTCATAATATTAATTTTTTCATGAACGTGCCAGTGACTGAGAAGGGCGGATTAACTTTTGAGGATGGGATATCTGCTGCAGGAAAATATGTTGAGTTAGAGGCATTGATGGATGTAGTGATGCTCATTTCTAATTGTCCCCAAATGAATAATCCTTGTAGCGGATTTAATCCAACGCCAATTGAAGTTCTGATCTGGAATTAAATTTATCCGTCCCGAAAGTTAGACGCATAGGTTTTCTAGAGTTCTCTTGGACCAAAATTGTCTAGAAGTGGCAGAGCGATTGATATGACTCAGCTTGGAAAAGTGTTAATTGCGAACCGAGGTACTATTGCCACTCGCATTATCAGGACACTCAAAGCCATGGACGTTCCATCGGTTGCAATTTACGCTGTTTGCGATTCTTGCAGTTTACATGTTCGTATTGCCGATGAATCTGTTTGTTTAAATCCCGAGACTCCTGAACAGAATCAACCGCTTCACACATACATGGATATTGATCGTATTTTGGAAATTGCCCGCGAGACCAAGGCTGTCGCAGTCCATCCGGGATACGGATTTTTGAGTGAAAATGCTGAATTTGTGGATCGCTGTGAAGATCAAGGTCTGATATTTATTGGACCTAAATCGGAACATATATCCATATTTGGGTTGAAGCACAAAGCGCGTGCTCTCGCCATGGAGTGCAATATTCCGCTGTTGCCCGGCTCTCAACTTATGGCTAATTTGAAAAAAACAAAAATAGAAGCAACGCGCATCGGTTATCCGGTTATGTTGAAATCAACTGCCGGTGGAGGTGGTATAGGCATGACTATTTGCTTAGATGAAGTTGAACTTGAAGAATCGTTTGAAAAAGTCAAACGTCAAGTCTTTAAAAATTTTGGAAACGACGGAGTGTTCGTCGAGAAATTTATTCAACGTGCGCGCCATATTGAGGTACAGGCCTTTGGTGACGGAAGGGGACAGGTGCTAACAATTGGTGACCGTGATTGCTCATGTCAGCGTCGAAACCAAAAGGTCGTTGAGGAGTGTCCGGCACCGAACTTAGCTTTTGATACTAGACTTTGCTTATATGATTGGTCAGAGCGCTTACTAGCTAGAGTCGGCTATCGAAGCGCCGGAACTGTAGAATACATATTAGATATCGATACCGGCAATTTTTATTTTTTAGAAGTGAATACTCGCTTGCAAGTTGAGCATGGCGTGACCGAAGAAGTTTTCGGGATAGACATAGTCAGATGGATGTTGTTTTTAGCCTTTGAAAGCGTTGCGAAAATTTCCATAGACTTGAACAAAGAGAGAGAGAGATTGAAAGTTAGCGGGCACTCTATTCAAGTGCGGGTATATGCGGAGGATCCCTACCTGAACTTCCGTCCGGCATCGGATCAATTAACTGAGGTTGACTTTTACAGGGGCGGAGATAAAGAGAATATCCGCGTGGAGACTTGGATTGAGGCTGGCATTCATATTCCACCAGATTTTGATCCTATGCTAGCGAAATTAATTGTGCATACCGAGTCTCGCATGGAGTCGTTATCTCTGTTACATAAAGTTATTAAAAACTCAAAAGTTTATGGTTGTGAAAATAATCTCGAGTATCTGCAACTTTTTTTGCAGGATAACCGGCTCAAAGCGGGTGAGGTGACCACGAATTATCTTGATGATTTTGCTTTTGAGCCTGCACGAATTGACGTGGTGTCTGGTGGCGCGCAAACAACGGTGCAAAACTTGCCCGGCCGTATTGGATACTGGTCTGTTGGAGTTCCTCCCTCCGGGCCGTTTGACAGCAATTCGTTCAGACTCGCAAATCGATTATTGGATAATGATCATGATGCGGCAGGGTTAGAGATTGTTCTTTATGGACCGACCTTAGTATTTAGCAAAGCTACGACGGTAGTTCTTGTCGGAGCACAAATAGAGGCTGAGTTAAAAATTCTTCTCCCTGCTAGAGAAACTATAAAGAAGCTTGCTTGTTGGAAGGTTTACAGTATTCCACCAGGCTCAGAATTAGTTTTAGGAAATGTTTTCGAAAGTAGCGGAGCTCGCACCTATCTCGCGATTGCGGGAGGTATTCGCTGTCCAGAGTATCTTGGATCTAAAGCAACGTTTACTTTAGGTAATTTTGGTGGTCATAATGGACGTTGTCTTCGCTCCGGTGATGTGCTTCGTTTAAATGAGGAGGCGTTGCAACCAAATCTTAAGCGGATGGGCCTGCCAGAGCCGCTCATTCCGGATTTTTTCAAATCTAACACTTACACTCGCGCACCTCTAGGCATAAGGGTAACTTATGGACCGCATGGGTCACCGGATTTCTTCACTGAAAGAGACATCGAAATTTTTTTTTCCTGTGATTGGGAAGTCCACTACAACTCAAGTCGCACTGGGGTAAGACTTATTGGTCCCAAACCTGAGTGGGCCCGAAAGGATGGCGGTGAGGCAGGTTTGCACCCATCCAATCTCCATGATAATGCATACGCATTTGGGACGGTCGATTTTACTGGAGATATGCCCGTAATCCTTGGTCCAGATGGCCCATCTCTGGGCGGCTTCGTATGTCCTGCAACAGTAATTACCGCTGATCTTTGGAAACTCGGTCAACTGCGTGCTGGCGATAAAATTCACTTTATACCAATCAGTGTAAGTAAGGCGACTGAGTTAGAGGCGGCTGGGCTAATTTGCATACAAGAGTTAAGAGAGATCCAAGTTCAAGTGCAACCGGAGGAGCGATCATCTCCCATACTGTTGACTTTGAGTTCGTGTGAGTACGGGGATGACATATGCTACCGCAGAGCTGGAGACAAATTTTTGCTTGTCGAGTATGGTCGGCCGGAGATTAATTTTCGTCTTCGACTACGTGTTCATGCTCTCATGGAGTGGTTGAAAAAAAATCCCGTGGCGGGCGTCAATGAGATGACCCCTGGGATTCGATCCTTGCAACTGCATTACGATCCACAAAGACTATCAGCTACAAGACTGATAGATCAATTACAAGTTGCTGAGAGCAGTTTGTCGGCACAGATTGATGTAATGAGTGTGACCTCCCGCACACTTTTTCTTCCAATGTCTTGGGATGATGATGCTTGCCGTTATGCAGTTCGTAAATATGATCAGGCAGTGCGTGAGGACGCCCCATGGTTTCCCGATAATATTGAGTTTATTCGAAGGATTAACGGTCTTGATAGCCTAGAAGATGTTAAAAAAATTATATTTGATGCCTCTTATCTAGTTCTGGGATTAGGCGACGTGTATTTGGGTGCGCCCGTTGCAGTGCCAATTGATCCGCGACATCGCCTTGTTACCACTAAGTATAATCCCGCACGAACTTGGACGGCCGAGAATTCCGTTGGTATTGGTGGTTCGTACCTTTGTATCTATGGTATGGAGGGTCCAGGCGGCTATCAACTTGTAGGGCGCACGTTACAGATGTGGAATCGCTTTCATCAAACACACGAATTTTCACGTCCTTATTTGTTACGTTTTTTTGATCAGATTCGATTTTATGAAGTTAGTCATGATGAGTTACTCAAGATTAGGTTTGATTTTCCGCTGGGCCAATTTTCTCCGACAATTTTGGATGGTACGTTCAGCATCCCCGATTACCAGAAACTTTTGGATGAGAATCTAGAAAGTACCGAACGTTTCGTGACGAAAAGAAAAAACGCTTTTGATGAGGAGCTAAATCGTTGGCACCATGATGGCCAATTTCAATTTTCTGTCCAAGAGGCTGACCATTTAAACGAAGATATCGGCGATGTTGAGGGAGACTTTGTGTTACAGAGCCCAGCTTCGGGATCAGTTTGGCGAATAATTGTAAAAAAAGGTGAATTTGTGGAAAAAGGCGAGGTTGTGATGATTCTAGAGTCTATGAAAATGGAGATTGAGGTTCGTGCAACCTTTGACGGTTTGGTAGCAAAAATTCCTATAAAAGAAACTAGTCGAGTTAAGTCAGGACAGACCCTGATTGTATTTTCGTGCCGAGAGGCAAGCTTATGAGGGTACCCAGACATGACATCCTTAACCTAGGTATGAAAACGCTCCGCGAGTCATACCGACGTGGTGAGTTGGTGCCACAAAAACTTGTAGAAAGCATAATTAACGCAGCAGATGCCTTGAAGCACTACAACATTTTTATCAAGCCACCTTCACTTTGCTGGATTCAACGCTTTATTAATAGCCTGATGCATAAGAATTTTGACGATCATCCACTATGGGGTATTCCTTTTTCAATAAAAGACAATATTGACTTACGTGGGGTTCCAACCACGGGTGGTTGTCCTGATTTTGCGTATCTACCAAAAAAGTCTGCGTTGGCCGTCCAGCTGCTGATTGATGCTGGAGCTATACCAATCGGTAAGACCAATCTTGATCAGTTCGCCACAGGCTTGAATGGAACTCGTTCGCCCTATGGAGTTTGCCACAACAGCTTCGACTTCGATCTTATTAGTGGTGGTTCCAGTTCTGGCTCGGCAGTCGCAGTTGCTATGGGTCTCTCTACTTTTAGTCTGGGCACTGATACCGCTGGTTCAGGACGGATTCCTGCCTGTTTTAATAATCTGATCGGGCTAAAACCCAGTTTGGGTCTTATATCCGGTTCGGGTGTGATTGATGCTTGCAGAAGTCTTGATTGTGTAAGTATCTTTGCCATCAGTTCTGATGATGCCAATGAGGTATTGGATGTCGCCGCACGATTTGATAGCGATTACAGTCATAGTCGAGAGCTCCCATATTTTAACGCAACGCGACACTATGGTTTGGCGGATATTAATCTTACTCTAGGTGTTATTAAAAAAGAGCAGCTTAGGTTTTTTGGTAATGATGCGTATTTTGAAGCCTATTCTCGAACTTTAGAAGTTTTAATGGATCGAGGCTTCACACTTAAAGAGATTGACTTTCGGCCCTTAGAGGAGGCGGGGGAATTACTTTATCAAGGACCTTGGATCAGTGAGCGTTTCATAACCACCGAACAAATGATTAGTCTAAAACCTCAAAGCATGTTCCCCATTGTTCGAGAAATTATTGAACCTGGCGGTAAATTATTGGCTACTGACTTGTTCAAGGCTCAATATCGACTGCGTGAATTAAAGATTATTTGCGAACGATTGATGAGTGATCTGGATTGCCTGATAACTCCTACAGTTGGATGTCATTTCACTATCAAAGAGATGCTTGACGATCCAATTAATGCGAATACAAAGCTGGGGTATTACTCCAACTTTGTGAATTTACTTGATCTCGCTTCTGTTGTGGTTCCCACGCAGTTGATTAAAAGAAAACATGACAGTTCTATGCCTTTCTCGGTTTCTTTAGTCGGTCCATGCATGAGTGATCGATGGCTACTCTCCATTGCTAATACATTTCAGTCTATATTCGCGCTTACAGTGGGCAACACAGGTTATGTTTCCAACAATCATGAAAATAAGCTGGTATCTAATCCTAAAAGTATAGACATTTTAGTGTGTGGAGCACATCTTTCTGGACTGCCATTGAACTGGCAGTTGATCGAGCGGGGGGCGACGTTAAAGCGGGTCGTTGATACTGCACCGATCTATCGAATGTATGCTCTAGAGGGTGGTCCACCATTACGTCCCGGATTGATTCGCGACGAAAAAGAAGGTGCGGCCATCGCTGCTGAGGTATGGTCAGTACCAGCTGCAAATTTTGGCTCGTTTGTTGAAAATGTTCCCAGTCCTTTGGGAATCGGAAAAGTTGTTCTCTCAAATGGGCAAAGTGTTTTGGGTTTTATCTGCGAACCCATGGGTATTTATGGCGCTATTGAGATTACTTCGTTCGGCGGATGGCGAGCTTGGCTTCAGCAGAGATAAAATTCAACGTTGTTTATGTCAATTTTGCCAAAGTGTTACCTACTTTTGGGGTAAGAAAATTAGGTGAAGAACGTTTGAGATATTAGTAGATAAATGATAGATCGATCAGGTTTGACAAAGAAGGGTAACGAGACAGGGCAATCACAATAGATTGTTGCTTGAGTAAAGGTAGTAAAAGGTGTGGTTATGCCACTTCATCGAGGGGAGCATAAATCTTTGGACGGGTTTCTTGGTTGGGTAGAGCGTCGCGGAAATCAATTACCTGACCCGATATTTTTATTCTTGTGGTTGATAGTTGCACTCATTTTGGTGTCCGTTATCGCTGATTTTGCGGCCCTTTCCGCCTTCCATCCCACCGAAATAGATCCGGAGACTGGATCGTATCGAGTCTTGACGTCAACAAGTTTACTTTCAGCTGAAAATGTCGCGCGAGTTTGGGTTGAGATGCCAACCACCTTTATGCACTTTTATCCCCTTGGTTATGTTCTGGTTGTGATGCTTGGAGCTGGCGTTGCGGAGCGAGCTGGACTTTTTAGTTCTGCAATGCGCGCGGGTTTAAGAGACGCACCGAAAGCTTCGCTTACGCCCCTCGTAGTTTTTACAGGGATGATGGGTAATCTTGCCTCTGATGCTGCTTATGTTGTGTTGATCCCTCTATCAGGATTTATATTTTATACTGCAGGCCGACATCCGGTCGTTGGCATTGCAGCTGCTTTCGCAGGAGTATCCGGAGGATTTTCTGCAAACTTTCTTCCTGGTCAGTTTGATGCGTTACTTCTGGGTATTACGCAGGCAAGTGCCGAAAATGTGTTTGGCGAGGTCACCATAAATATCGCCGGGAATTGGTTTTTCATTGCAGCGATGGTGGTAATTTATCTACCGGTCATTTGGTTTGTCACTGATCGCATTATTGAACCTCGGCTTGGAGATTTTGATCCAGCACTCGCAAAACTGACTAGTATCGAAAAACTGAGCGACCGGCCATTGACGCCCGAGGAGCGTCGGGGACTTATTTATGGAGGAATTGCCGCCCTTGTCGTCGTTGGACTATGGTTGCTAATGATCTTTGGGCGTGGCACGCCTTTAGTTGATGAGGGAGCCGCGGCTGAAGCTCAACTTACTCCATTTTATAATAGCCTTGTGGCTGGATCTTTTCTTCTATTTCTGTCGACAGGATGGGCCTATGGAAAAGGCGCCGGCACAATTACATGCCAAAAAGATGTAGTTAGAATGATGACAGAGTCGATGGAGGATCTAGCCTATTATCTCGTGCTATCTTTTGTTGCAGCACATTTTGTCGCTATGTTTGGATGGTCAAATTTGGGCCTTATATTTGCAATACATGGCGCGGATTTTTTGAGTAACACCCATATGCCATCATGGGTGTTACTGACTTTAATTATTCTGTTGTCGGCGCTCTTGAATCTTTTTGTAGGCTCAGCGAGCGCAAAATGGGTTCTCATCTCTCCCGTTTTAGTTCCAATGTTAATGTTGCTTGGTATCTCACCGGAGATGGCGACCGCGGCATATCGAGTTGGCGACAGTGCAACAAATATTATTACCCCGCTTATGGTTTATTTTCCTTTAATTCTCATATTTTGTCAGCGTTGGAGGAATGATTTTGGCATAGGTAGCTTGACGGCTATGATGCTTCCATATTCATTGGCATTAATTACCGCAGGATTAGGCATGACAATAGCCTGGGTCGTCCTCGATTTACCGCTAGGACCGGGTGCGGGTGTATTTATCGAGACCCCAAGTCGTTAGGCAGACGGGCTCATTGGACTCACAGCTATACGAAAATATGGGTCATTTATGAAAAGTCTTAAATTAGCGATTACAAGGTATTTTCGTATTACTGTTCAAGATTAACACAATTATATCTTTTCCAATTTAGTATTTTCTGACAATATCTTGCAAGATCATATGAAAATATATTGCTGTTCTAGGAGTTGTCAGCGATAAACTCCAAAACCACTTCCGCAAATTCTTGCGCTACATCATCTTGTGTATAGTGCATGGCACTCTGGAATCTTACATGTTTCTGTTGCTTCGCACCCGGAATTTCGTTCTGAAACTGTTGGTCCATTTGACCAGGATCCTCTTCGCTAAATGCGGTTAAGAACGGCTTATTGAATGTTCTTAGGGCAATCCAAGCCTCTCGGTTTGCCGGTACCTCCGCATCATCGGGAAAAAGTGGGATCAAACTAGGGAAGCGTCGTGCGCCCTGTTTAGAGGCCTCCTCTGGAAATGGGGCGGCATATCCTCTTTGTTCTTGCTCGGAGCAATTTAGTAACCAACGCTTCATCATTTCACCTGGATTAAAATCGTCGGACATCGCGCAATGACGTATCCAGTACATAAACGGTGGGCGTTTGTCGCTGCCGCCAGCAGCATTTTTAGCTTGATCCTGAAATCCGCCTCTTTCGCTTAGTCCCTCTCGCATAGCTGTATCGCAATCGATGGTATTGAGGATCGGCGTTTCAGCGAGTAACTGACGAAGCGGAGCAGCCATTTCTAGTGATATATTCCGAGCATCTGCGAGCCCAGTGTTGGAGGCAACAACTCTCAGAAATCGTTCGGGATCGGCCGCGACAATGCGGAGGCTTATAGCTCCTCCCCAATCTTGGCAAACCAATGTGATATCGTTCAAAGACATTCGGCGGACAAAGTCATGCATCCACTTGACGTGAGTTGCAAATGTATAATCAAGAGGGTTCGTTGGCTTATCCGAGCGCCCGAAACCGACGATATCAGGCGCAATCACGCGGTATCCGGCGTTGGCCAGTATTGGGATCATTTTGCGATAGGAGTAGGACCACGTGGGCTGGCCATGCACGCAAAATATTATGGGACCATTTTTTGGTCCCTCATCGATGTAATGCATACGTAATTTCGCACCTTTGCCATCGTCTATATGAAGATAATTTGGTGAAAAAGGAAAATCTGTAAGATCTTTAAATCGACTTTCGGGGGTGCGATAAATATTCATAAGTCCTCCTATAAATGGCCAATCGGATTTTGGTCATGGACATACGGATCTGGATGACCACTTTGTAAACAATTTAATTATATCTTGACGAGCAATCTTGACGATTCTTACCGATTTTTAATACTTCAATATTCAGGAGACCCCCGCTGTTTTGTATTAATCTTCCGGTGCTTCGTCTATTTTAAGGATTATCCATGATGTTGTTATCATACCATAAAGAACCTAGATCGATGGTCGTTACAACTCAGCTGCCGTCTGTGCTGCGCCGCGTTGCTCTAGTTCGAGGGATAATCACCGGAAGCAAGTTTTTTAGATTTATTTGCCTTTATACGCCTTGATCACATTACAGCACCTATCTGCCAGGGCACAAACTCAACCTCGCCAAAGCCGAGCGCTTCGCTCTTACTAGGTTTTCCAGACGCGACCTTGATCATCAATTCGAAAATCTCTTTACCTTTTTCTTGAATATTTCTACCCTCCGATATTATATCTCCGCAGTTTAGATCCATGTCATCGCACATGCGTGCATACATCTCAGAATTAGTTGCAAGCTTGATACACGGAGTAGGTTTGTAGCCGGAGACTGATCCGCGACCTGTAGTAAAAATAATTAGATTTGCCCCTGATGCGACTTGTCCGGTGACAGAGCATGGATCAAAACCGGGACTATCCATAAAAACGAAACCATTTTTTGTAACGATTTCCCCAAACTTATACACATCTCTGAGGGGGGCAGTCCCGCTTTTTGCTACCGCCCCTAAGGATTTTTCAAGAATATTTGTCAACCCACCTTTTATATTGCCACGGCTGGGATTATTATTAATTTCCCCACCATGGCGCGCTGCATAATCCTCCCACCAGCGAATTCTCTCGATCAACTTTTCTCCAACTTCAACCGTTTCTGCTCTTCTTGTTAGTAGGTGCTCGGCACCATAAATTTCCGTAGTTTCAGATAAAATTGTTGTCCCACCATGGCGCACTAGTAGATCCGAAGAATAACCTAGAGCCGGATTTGCTGTGATACCCGAAAATCCGTCAGATCCGCCGCATTGCAAACCAATCGTGAGTTTTGAGATAGAAACCCTCTCTCTTCTGACATTATTTGCAATCTGAGCGATACCTCTAAGTTCGTTGACGCCTTGCTCAATGGTTTTGCGAGTTCCGCCACTTCCTTGAATCGTCATACATCGTAATTCACCATCTAAATCGGTCGCCCGGTGTCCAAAAAGATCATCAACTTGCATTACCTCGCAGCCAAGACCTACTATGAGAATACCACCGAAATTCGGATGGCGGGCGTATCCGGACAGTGTCCTAAACAAGTTGGAATATCCCTCATCACTCCGAGACATACCGCATCCTGTCCCATGAACTAAAGGAACAATCCCATCAATATTGTGAAAATCGTTAAGTAAGCCACGTCTTTCCGCAGCGTCGGCAATAAAGCGGACGACCGATCCGGAGCAGTTCACAGAAGTAAGAAGTCCAATATAGTTACGAGTACCTACTTTGCCGTCGGCTCTGACATAACCTAAAAACGTCCGATCATGCTCGATTTTGGATAGTGGTGCATTGCTAGTGGCAAAGAGATATTTTTTTTCTTTGTCCACCATCGCAAGATTGTGTGTGTGAATGTGTTCGCCCGGGAGAATGACAGAGCTGGCCTGACCGATTACTTGACCATAGCGTAGGATATTTTGACCCTCTGAGATAGGAGCAGATGCTATTTTGTGGCCTTTGGGCACTGCCGAAGGCGCATGAACTGTTACTCCATGGTTTGAAATCAATTCGCCAGCTAAAATATCACGCAGAGCAATCACTATGTTATCGATAGGGTGAAGTCTCAGTACAGAAGCAATTGTTAAATTCATTTTGTTAAGATCCTGCTTGACACATTCCAACAGTGCAGAAAACGTACTGAACAATTTTTGGTGTCGGTTAAATTTATGACCACGTAATCGAGATCTTCCCCTCTTCTCTGAGACAGCTTGACTAATTTTGTCCGACAAGTAAATGATAGAGAGAATCAAATATATTATTCAATTAGACGGAAGCTGAATACGCTTGGTAATTAAAATTTTGTTTATTAGGGCTGATTTAGTTCCACTCTCCATTTTTACGTAATTTTTTCTTCGATAACCAGCTTAAAGAGAAAATTATTTTGTGTTATTCTGAAAAAAAATGAAAGTAAAAAGTGCGATTCACCCATTGGCCCCGAGAGACTTGATTGGGAAAGTGCTTAGCCAGTTCGCACACTTGGCACCGCTTCCGATAATTGGGTTAAAACGACAGAGGATTTTTATGCCGAATTCTCTTTATTATCAACGGGTCCAAATTTTTATGAAATAACGCCATTCTAACTTTTTATCCGAGGACAACATGATACAAATTCCCGATTTTGATCCAAATGGGGTATGGTTGGGACGTGTTGAATTAGCCGGAATAGGCCCAGCGGTAGTAACGATACGTGACGGTACTCTTCTAAATATCACTAGTAGGGAGTCTGCGACAACTCGCGATGTTCTAGAAAAAAGCGACACCACAGAATTTGTTAGGACCTGTGTGGGTGACCCACTGGCCGCCGTTACTGATATTCCACCAAGCATTAAATGGCTTGCGCCATGCGATTTTCAGGCTATAAAGGCCTGCGGAGTAACATTCGCCGGATCAATGATAGAGCGGGTGATCGAGGAGCAGGCTGCAGGTGATCCTGAAAAGGCACATAGCGTCAGGATCCAGATTACTAATCGCTTAGGGAAAAACCTTAATGAGATTAAACCGGGGTCTGCTGAAGCATGCGAGTTAAAACGCGTTCTTATTGCTCAGGGACTTTGGTCTCAATACCTTGAGGTTGGTATAGGCCGCGACGCTGAGATATTCTCTAAAGCACAAGTTTTATCCGCGGTTGGCAATGGCGATGATGTGGGTTTGCACCCATCCTCGATCTGGAATAATCCAGAGCCTGAGGTAGTGCTTGCAGTTTCATCAGGAGGTTATGTCAAAGGCGCAACTCTAGGTAATGACGTTAACCTACGTGATATCGAAGGCCGCTCTGCATTACTATTATCTAAGGCAAAAGATAACAATGCTAGTTGTGCCATTGGGCCTATGATTCGTTTATTTGATGATGATTTTAAACTGGATGATGTCCGGAATGCTGAACTAGAGTTGCGGGTTGTCGGTAACGATGGTTTTGAGATGATTGGGTATAGCTCCATGAATCAAATCAGTCGTGATCCAAAGGATCTTGTTCAGCAGACTGTGGGACGTCATCATCAATATCCTGATGGATTTATGCTCTTTCTCGGCACGCTTTTTGCTCCCACGCAGGATCGAGACGTTGAAGGTAGGGGTTTTACTCACAAACTGGGTGATGTTGTAACTATTTCTTGCTCTGAACTGGGGGTTTTAAAAAATACGGTGCAGCTTTCTACAGAATGTCTGGAGTGGACAATGGGAGCGACTGCGCTTATGCGGAATTTAGTTGCTCGGAACCTTGTCTAAGCGCAAATCGATTTAGTTGAGAAGTAGTTTTTACACTCGCAATTAAAGGCTTTATCACCAAGATGCTTTTGACTGATAATACGAAAGACTTTCGTTGTTGAAATTGAGCATTTATAGAAAAGACTACTCTCAAAGGGAAGTTACAAAAAGCTATCTATAGAGAAACTTATTAGCGAGGTTGAGGTTGCGGCGGGTAAAAAATATTTCTTATCAATTTTTGTTTCTTTTGCTAATGAGCTGTGGAGGAGGCTATGAGCTTAGTGAAGAGCCACTGACTCAAAAGTCGATAACTCCTTCGGAAATAGAGTCTGCAATAAATGCAGAGGCCGAACATACTCAAGATTTAATAGTTAGAGATAAGCTAAATTATCAGGTGACATCATTACGTACGTTGATGTCGGATGGGATCTCTGGTGTCGATACATATGAATTGATAAGAAATTTTGGAGGACCAGGGGCCATAGAAACACCAGATCTGTACCCCATAAATCATCCTTTTGTCCGGCATATTATTGAGGATACTAATGAGTCGGTTGGAAATCACTTTGTGTTTAAACTGCACCGAGATATTGATCGGGATAGAGATAGAGAGGAAATAACGGACCGTCAGCGAAATGAGATTAAAACTTATGCGCAGTCTGAAGATGCAGTGAAAGGTTTCGAAGACGAAATAGTAATCTTTACATGGAAGTTTTATATTCCGGCTGAGTTGTCTTTGTCTACTCGGTTTACTCACTTTTTTCAGCTAAAGGCGGTAGGTGGAAATGATTCCCACCCTATTCTTACGCTTACCGGAAACAACCAGAGTGGTGGAGATGGATACGAGATAAGACACAGCCCACATAATTACGATACTGAACTCGCTAGAGTGCCGAGGTCAAAGCTGGATGCTCGATGGATGAGGGCATACGTGCGTGTACAATTTTCAAATGAAGGCAATCTTAGAATGATTGTTGGTGATCTCTTAACGGAAGAAGTAGTTTTCGATCTTGAGAGAGAGAATATTGATATGTGGAGGGGGACTTCTTCAGAGCATTTTGTAAGACCTAAGTGGGGCATCTATCGTTCGTTAGCGGATAGTTATAATCTCCGTCAGCAGGAAGAAATCGTCAAATTCGCCGATTTTGAAATATCTAAAGGCAAGACGCCATAAAAACGTAATTTTCGCTCAGCGAGAAAGAGCAGATTAGGATCTTAAGGGGTAAATATTATTTGATTGCTGAGACAGCATTTATTGTTTATACATGGCCCAAGGTCTCGAGGAAAAAAAAGGGTGATATTAACTTGTTCCTCTGAGTCAAAATCCTTTATTCGCAATTAGTATTGTTATACTTGAACTGCCATTTTTTTTCCTTACCCTCTCGGAGGTCCCTCAAGTGAACGAAGGAGCTTCTGGTAAATATTTGATCAAGGCTTGTCACTTTGGCGCCCCTCTAACCACGAGTGAGCTACTACCTTGCGCAACAACAAATTATTTGAGTCTTTAGCCAATAAGGATTTCCGTTTACTTTGGATGTCGAGTGTTTGCGCCTCCTTTGGTATGCAGATGCGAGCCATTGCTCAAGGGTGGCTCGTTTATGATATTACGCAATCTCCGATGGCACTCACTTGGGTAATGCTCTCATTTATTGTGCCATCTGCTATTTTTTCATTGATTGGTGGAGTGCTTACTGATCGGATCAGTAAGAAGAATCTCATTTTTTATACGCAATTACTGAATTCTATAGCCACTTTAATCCTCGCCTATCTCACCTATATCGGAGAGGTAACTTTTTGGTATTTTATATTTTTTGGCATTCTTAATGGTGCTATTGGCTCGGTTAGCATGCCTGCAAGTTTTTCAATTGTTCCGGAAGTGGTTTCGAGAGAGAACCTTGTAAATGCGAACGCTCTAAAGGTGTCGACATATAATTTGTCTAGCATACTCGGTCCCGCTTTAGCTGGAACAATGATAGGAATATTTTCATCTGGTGGCGTAAACTCGAATGAGAGCGTAGGAATTGTATTCTTAATAATTGCAGGTATTTTGTTCCTAGCAACTTTTTTGGTCTCGTTTCTAAAATATGGAGGCCAACCTGAGACAGCCCCGGCTAAATCCTCAATGGAAGATCTGCGCGAGGGAATAGAATTTGTAAGGAAGAAGGACTTTATTTTAGGCTTGCTTTTATTGGGCCTCATTCCATCCTCTTTTGGGAAGTCAATAAATTTTCTCTTGCCTGCGTTCAACCAAGATGTCATCAGTGGTGGCCCAGAAGAGTTAGGGATTCTAACGGCGGGAATGGGGATAGGTGCGCTTGTGGGCTCATTGGTTCTTGCTAAACTGGGCAACTTTAGGAACAAGGGTAGAGCAATGTTTGTACTTGTTTACTGCTGGTCTATAGCCATTGCTATCTTCGCTGTCACAAGTGGCTTGTATGTTGCGATATTTTTTGGGGCTTTTGCTGCTTTTTTTGGCACATTTTTTGGCTCACTAAACATGAGCATGACACAAATAGTGACACCACAACATATTCGAGGCCGTGTGATGAGTTTGGTAATGGTAATGAACATTATGAATCCATTAGCAGTTATCCCGATCGGAGCCATCGCAGAATATTCGAACATACACACGGCACTTTTATTTACTGCCGTTATGTTATCGATATCTGCTTTTGGTTTGAATAGGGCTTTTCCCAATTTAAAGCGGGTTGATGAGACCTATATCACAAAGAAAAGCTCAGAAATTTAGCCGTCGTATGCTCGTTCTCACACAAGAGAACTAAGACCTAATTCTATTGATGCTAATTACGGGTGCTCACAATCTTTCTGTGTATTTTTAAAAGTCAGGATGTGGTAAATCTTCATTATGATTATTCTGGGGCAATCGCAAAATCGGATCGAATCTTCTTGCAAAAAATTGCCAAAGAAACCTTTAATTCATTCGCCATTGTCTCTACAGAAATAGGTAAATTTTCGAAATTACTTTTTCTTGTGATAACGATACTCGTACACTATAGATTTATGATTGTTTCCGATCTCGGGCATATCACCGCTCAATAGATAAGCATCCGCTGTTATTACTGGATAATTTTGGCACCGTCAAAGTAGCTGTTCTTTCTCTTCTCGTAAAAATTTTCGGAGAATCTTAATCTTGTCGCTATTGATGAAGTTGCGTCTCGATCTCCATCCCCAAAGTTCTGCCAGTACTCTTGACCCTCATTCCATGGACTCCAAGAACCATCCTCTTCTAAAGGATAACCATATGCGAACCGAACCCACTCAGCTCGCAATTGAGCACCTGCCTTAATCATTAAACTATCTTTTGAAAATGGGCTCCACCATATCGCACCCGTATCCCAACCATGAGGTGTTCCAAGAGCATATTTTTTCAATCTCGATACTTGGAAATTTAGATAGTAGGTGTATACAATAGCATTTGTTTTAGCATGGGCAGATGCATTTTTTTTAGCGGATAATAGAAAATATTGATCACCTAAAAAACGGGCTAAAGCAGTTTTTTCCTTGAGAGCAAAGTCGCTCGGATAAACCTCGGCCAAGTCCTCATTATATTTCTCCAGCACGACGTTGTTGTCGGCTAAAAAATTATCTATATGCTGTGCAAAATCGCCCTCCCAGCTTGTTCCTCCTGTCATATAACTCTTGAGATTTACAGAACAACCGCTGGATATGATACATGCCCTGCTGTCGAGTTTTACGGATTCCCCATCAACTATCGGAGCTAATCCTCTCAGTTGAGCCTTTACTATTTTATTAGCATCTATCGAGCGAAGTTGCATCAATGATTCAGTCCCCTCTAACCCTAGTCTCTGTAACAACTTTGATGCCTCTAGTTCGGCAACGTAAGCATTATTTCCATTGATTCGTTTTGGCGCATCTGATGAGAATTTTTTCATATAACTCAGTTCACCGGTCAAGTAACTACTTTGAGCTATTGCCCTGTGAAAAAGGTTTTTAGCTTTGGGATGATTTATCAATAAATCCGCTGCAAGACCACCGGCTGAGTTTCCAAAAATCGTTATGTTTTCTGGATCTCCTCCGAATAAGCTAATGTACTTTTTTACCCACCGAAGAGCTGAGATTATGTCCAGAAGACCATAATTCGGATCATCACTTTCATTTTGAGGTAGCGCAAAAAAGCCTAAAGGTCCTAGGCGATAATTTAATGAGACTACTACAACGCCATACTTTGCCAGAACCTCACCGTCCAACCTTCCGTGACCTTTAGTAAACCCACCCCCATGGATCCAAAACATTACGGGATATTTTTTAACTGTAGAAGGGGTCCAGATGTTGAGGAATAGACAGTCTTCGTTCATTTCATCGGGATCGGAAGTTCCGCCTAAAGCACCAGTTTTGGCAAGGCAGTCAAATCCGTAATTGTCTAACTCAGTTGTATCCTCTTCGAAATTTTCGTCAACGGGAGAGGCCCATCTGAGGTTATTTACTGGAGGTTTGGCATATGGAATACCTTTTGCGTAGAACATCCCATTGTAAGCTTTACTGAGTTCAAGTTTTTGTGCGTCTAAAGGGGCGACTACCAGAAAACTAAGGAGACTTAAAATTTTAGAGAAATTCATTTGGGTAATTTAGATTAAGCATTGATTTTAGAGTGAACCCCAAGATTAATAACAGATTTGCGGTCTATTATGGCCTTGTCATGAATCCGCTGTATACGCGAATTCATTAGCAAAAGGAGTACAAAGTATAACATCAAGATAGTAATGTATAAGGGGGGTGTTACTGTAAAGTGTTGCTCACCAGCAATAAAGTAAAACAATCTCTAGTGATTTTTTAAATGTGCCTGGCCATTTTTTTTGAGAGGTATGTGTAATCTTCCTATTTGTCAGATGGTCAATTTCAAATGCAATTTATGAGGGATGGTGTGAACGCGGCGAGGAATGCGCAGGATTATAAAGTTGACCTCGATGAGGTTACCAAGGATAGCAAGATAAAAATTAAGCTCTCAAGTGGTGGGGGATGGGTCGCAATTCTTAAGAGAAATTACTAAAAACTAAGGCTAAACTGATGACCTTTCGATTAACATTTATGTGTATACCATTTTTTTATATATAAAATAAAAAAAATGCATTTGCTGCATGTGAAGGCTCAGATTATGCTGTAGCTAAATGTTTAAGATGCTGACATTAACCAGCAAAACTAGCCAGAAAACATAAGTAGCAGTGTTAAACTCAAAAAGAGCGCG
>PCCK01000026.1 GCA_002731695.1 Porticoccaceae bacterium | reverse complement strand
TGGAATAGTGTTTTCATAAGCTAATAAAGACTCAGCCGCTTTAACTCGTCTCGTACATCCTCTGGGGGTTTTCTTCCACTAAAGCCACGTGTGCGGTTGCTGTCATGCTTTTCTAGCATCGCCAATGTACTAAGATAGAATAAGCCAAATTTATCGCGTATCAACGTGATTTAACGCTGCTATTATTAAATGCTACTTATGATTTGTAGTAATCGCAACCGTTTGTAACTTTCTTTGTAAAACCCCCTGTTTTTGGGGTGGTTTGTAACAAGTTTGTAAATCGTAAATATATATAAATCAATAGGTTATACCTGACCGATTACTCCCACTCGATAGTAGAAGGTGGTTTGCTGGAAATATCATAGGTGACTCTAGAAATTTCAGGGATCTCATTAATAATTCGACTAGAGACTCGCTCTAGTAAATCATATGGTAGTCTTGCCCATCGCGCTGTCATGAAATCTGTGGTCTCTACAGCGCGCAACCCGATTACCCAAGCATAACGTCGGGCATCACCCACCACACCAACAGATTTCACGGGCAAAAAGACGCAGAACGCCTGACTCGTCTTTTCATACCAACCATGGGCCCTAAGTTCTTCTATAAAAAGCGCATCGGCCTCTCGAAGCAAGTCGGTGTATTCTTTCCTTACCTCCCCAATTATACGAACACCCAAACCAGGACCTGGGAACGGATGTCGATATACCATATCAAGAGGCAATCCAAGCTTCATTCCAATTTTTCGAACTTCATCTTTAAACAATTCTCGCAGTGGTTCCACTAACTCTAATTGCATGTCTTCAGGCAACCCGCCCACATTATGATGTGATTTAATAACATGTGCTTTACCCGTATTAGATGCCGCAGACTCAATCACATCAGGATAAATAGTCCCTTGTGCGAGAAATTTCACGTCCTTGATCTTGGCTGATTGTTGCTCAAAGACCTCAATGAATGTATTGCCAATCAACTTTCGTTTCATCTCTGGATCAGTCACATTTCTCAACCGATTGAGAAATTTCTCTGCTGCATCTACGCGGATAACTTTCACCCCCATATTTTTAGCAAACATTTCCATAACAGAAACACCTTCATCTTTACGCAACAATCCATTATCTACAAAGACGCATGTGAGTTGGTCACCAATAGCTCGATGCAACAAGGCTGCTACCACGGAGGAATCTACGCCGCCCGAAAGTCCCAATAAAACGTTGTTATTACCAACCCTTGATCGCACTCGAGCGATCTGGTCATCAATGATGGCCATAGCAGTCCAGCTTGGATTGCAGCCAGAAATACGAAATAAAAACTGTTTAAATATCTCGCTTCCCTGAGTTGTATGCGTTACCTCGGGATGAAATTGGATGCCATATAAATTTCTTTTGTGATCTGCCATTCCTGCGATTGGACAAGACTCAGTCGATGCAATACACACAAAACCCTCAGGCATACTAGACACGTTATCCCCATGACTCATCCAGACATCCAACACCGCAGCACCAGATTCATCAATATGATCAGAGACTTCCATCAAAAGAGCAGAAGCATGCTTCACTTTTACTTGAGCATACCCAAACTCGCGACGATCAGAATTTTGCACAGCGCCGCCCATTTGAGCTGCAATTGTTTGCATGCCATAACAAATACCTAGCACTGGAATGCCCATTGTCAGCACTGAAGGAGCCACGCTCGGGGCCGAATTTCCCTGAGCTACCGATTCAGGGCCTCCTGATAAAATAATAGCAGTTGGGTTTAATTCTATTATTTCTTCCGGATTGATATTCCATGCTCTAATCTCGGAATATACACCAAGCTCCCTCACCCTGCGGGCAATCAACTGTGTATATTGCGAGCCAAAATCAAGAAGAAGAACTTTTTCTGAACGCAATTCATTCTTCATGCCACTGCATCTCTCTCAAACGACAGCGCCGTCCTCTCAGACACAGTGATTTCTTTTTTTACACATCGAAAATTAACCAGCACGGACGGGATAATTTGGTGCTTCCTTTGTAATATGGACATCATGCACATGACTTTCCCCAATCCCTGCGGAGGTAACTCTTACAAATGTTGGCTCAGTTCGCATCTGTTCGATCGATGAACATCCCGTATATCCCATCGCAGACCTTAAACCTCCCATCATTTGATTTATGATGGTCGTTAACGGTCCTTTGTAAGGCACACGACCCTCGATTCCCTCGGGCACTAATTTTTCAAATCCATCGTCAGTATTCTGAAAGTATCGATCACTAGAACCTTGTATTCGCGACATCGCGCCCAAGGATCCCATTCCACGATATGATTTGTAAGACCTACCCTGATAAATTTCAATTTCACCAGGCGCCTCTTCTGTTCCCGCTAACATAGAACCAATCATTACGGAACTAGCACCCGCTGCTATGGCCTTGGCCATATCGCCAGAAAAACGGATGCCGCCATCGGCAATAACCGGAATATCTCTATCTCGGAGTACATCTACGGCCGCAGCAATTGCAGAAACCTGTGGCACACCTATACCCGTAATTACCCGAGTTGTGCAGATAGATCCCGGGCCAATCCCAACCTTAACGCCATCTACGCCCGCATCAGCCAGTGCTTTGGCACCATCAGCAGTTGCCACATTGCCGCCGATTATTTGAACTTGAGGATAATTATCCCTAATCCAGTGCACACGATTAATCACGTTTTTTGAATGCCCATGAGCTGTATCCAAAACTAAAACATCCACTTGAGCCTCAACCAATTTTCCAATTCTTTCCTCAGAATCCTCCGCTACACCAACAGATGCTCCAACGCGGAGTCTACCTTGATCATCTTTGCACGCATCTGGATACTGTTCTGACTTATCAATATCAGTTACTGTTATTAATCCACGCAGTTCGAAATGATCGTTAACAACTAGTACTTTTTCAATTCGGTGTTCTCGAAACAAGTCCCTCACTACATCTGCCCCAACGCCTTCTTTAACAGTGACCAACCTATCTTTGGGAGTCATCACAGAGGTGACGAGAGCCTCCATGTCTGAAACAAAACGAACATCCCGCCGAGTTACAATTCCTATTAACGCTCCATTCTTGAGAATGGGTACACCAGAAATGTTATTTGCTTTAGTGAATTCATGTAAATCTCTGAGTGTTGCAGTCGCCTCTATAGTAAATGGATTTTTAACTACACCACTTTCATACTTTTTAACGGCCCAAACTTCTCTAGCCTGCTGATCTGCGCTCATACTCTTGTGCACGATTCCAATTCCACCCTCTTGAGCGATAGCAATCGCAAGCCGAGACTCTGTTACAGTATCCATTGCAGCAGATAACAAAGGAATCTTCATCCTGATTCCGGTGGTCAACCTTGAGTTAAGCGTTACATCTCTAGCAGTGATTTCGGAGTACCTAGGCACCAATAGCACATCATCAAAAGTAAGCGCTTCGTCAATAATTCGTAACATTAGAGTGCCTACTCCCGAAAGAAAAACAAATGGAACGTTAAGCGCAATAGTATAGTTTAGCTACTTCTCTGAGGTAAACTAATAATTGCTGCCGCGCCAAAATCAAAAAGCCAAAATAAATGAAACAATTTTTAAAAAAGCAGTATTTCAGGTGCGAATAAACAATGTCTTAGAAGACTGTTATATACTTGCGACATGAGTAAAGCGCCAGAACAACATCAAATATTGAGTGTCACCCAGCTAAACCAAAACGTTGGACAACTCTTAGAACAACATCTACCGAGAATTTGGGTAGAGGGAGAATTATCAAATCTATCTCGACCAACCTCAGGGCACCTGTATTTCACGCTCAAAGATCAAAATGCGCAGGTCCGCTGTGCAATGTTCCGAAACAATCAGAAATCCGTTACATTCAACATAAAAAATGGTTTACAAGTGTTGGTGCGATGCAGGGCTGGCATCTATACAGGTCGAGGCGACTATCAATTAATTATAGAGCATTTGGAAGAGGCGGGCTTTGGTATTCTCCAACGCAAATTCGAAGAACTCAAACATCGTCTAAATGAAGAAGGGCTTTTTAGTACAAAATCCAAAATGCAAATTCCTGCATCCATCCAACACATTGGTGTGATAACATCACCAAGTGGTGCAGCAATACGCGATATATTAGCTGTTCTCTCTCGTCGCTTTCCATATATCAAAGTCTCTATCTATCCTTCCTCTGTTCAAGGCGAACGAGCCGCCAAAGATATAGTAAATGCAATTCAACTAGCCGACTCAGACAATCGATGCGACGTGCTTGTTTTAAGCCGCGGTGGTGGATCAATCGAAGATCTATGGCCTTTTAATGAGGAAAGCGTGGCGCGTGCAATTTACTCATGTAAATTACCCTTAGTTAGTGCAATCGGGCATGAAATTGATTTCACAATTGCGGATTTCGTTTCTGACCACAGGGCAGCAACTCCATCGGCCGCCGCCGAATTACTGAGTCCAGATTCAGAAAAGATCCTTCAGCAATTTGCTTATGTAGAACAACAACTGATAAAACTAAGCAAGAGACGAATTCAAGAGCTGCATCAGAAATGTGATCTTCTTAGTCAGAGATTAAAACATCCCTCTCGAAAACTAGCAGATCAAGCAAATGAACTCGAAAGCTTGCATAAAAGACTCCTCCAATCTGTAACAACTCGGTTGGAGAGAAAAAATTTAAATTTTGATTCAATCTCTATCCGCTTCAAAGCTAATACACCCACTACATCAATAGTTTCAATTCAAAAAGACCTTTCTCTTTTTATAAACAGACTCCATCCTGCAGTAACAAAGCAGCTAGCTCGTTTTGATTTTCGCTATAATCAAGCTGTCACAACACTTGATGCCTTCAGTCCAGTAAAAACCCTAGGCAGAGGTTACTCGGTCTTGAAAAATGAACAAGGTGTTGTAATAAAATTAAAGTCTGATGTGGACATTGGCGAATTAATTACAGCTCAACTGGTGGATGGAGAGATTATCTGTTCGATTAATAAAATAACAAACAATATAGTTCGTTCACTCCCAGAAAAATGAAGATTTAAGTATCTCACTGATCTACAAGTTCCTCTTGCTATATTTCGTAATATTTTTGGTTCTTCGTTTTCGGCCTTCACCTCCACCAGAATAAAGGCGACGATTGTAAGGATTTTCTCCTGTTCTAAATTCTACCTTTACTGGGGTTCCCTCCAAGCCTAACTCTCTCCTGAAAGCTCTCTCTAAATAGCGGGTATAGTGCGAGGGCACTGATTCCGTTTGATTACCATGAATAATAATCACCGGCGGATTACGCCCACCAGAGTGCGCGAAACGCAATTTTATACGCCGTCCTTGGATCATCGGTGGTTGGTGAGTTCCTACTGCACCAGCTAGAATACTTGTAAGTTTTGCGGCACTGAGCCTATGGGTCGCAGATAAATACGCTATTTTTATTGACTCATAAAGTTTGCCAACTCCGGTGCCATGGAGAGCCGAAACAAAATGTATTTTAGCAAAATCGGCGAATCGTAATCTACGTTCTATTTCAGTTTTCACACTTTCGCGTTGATCCGCACTCAGCCCATCCCATTTATTGATGACGACAACAACTCCCCTTCCGGCATCAATAACCGACCCTATCAGGTGCAGGTCTTGTTCCACTAATCCTTCATGCGAATCCACCAAAATAAGTACCACATTACTTGCGTCGATCGACTGTAAAGTTTTGACTATAGAAAATTTCTCGATCGCTAACTTTATATTTTTGCGTTTTCTTACTCCGGCAGTATCAATCAACGTATAGCGCTGACCATGTCGTTCGTAGTCAATAAAAATACTATCTCTAGTGGTGCCTGGTTCATTGAAAACTACTACCCTTTCTTCACCAAGCATACGATTAACAAGGGTTGATTTTCCTACGTTTGGGCGTCCCACCACACCCACTTTAATGCTATCACCCCAATCTGAGCTTAAGCCATTATAAGGATCAAAACGCTCCAAAATAACTTCCATGAGTGCACGAACACCCCTGCCATGAGAGGCTGTAGTAGGAAAGATTTCAGGAAATCCCAACTGGTAAAAATCCACCAAAGCCGCTGCTGGATCAAGCCCGTCAATTTTATTGGCAACCAGATACACTGCAGCGTTTCTTCGTCTAAGTTTTTCAGCAATCAGATAATCAGCAGACGTGATACCTTCACGACAATCGACCATAAAAAGGGCAATGTCAGCCTCATCAATTGCCTGCAACGATTGCTGTGCCATCTCCACATCAATACCGATCTCTTCACCGCTGATCCCTCCTGTATCGATCAACATGAAACGCCGATCAAACATCTCTCCATGACCATACTTCCGATCTCTTGTTAAACCAGAAAAATTTGCCACCAAGGCGTCTCGGCTGCGAGTAAGACGATTAAATAAAGTAGACTTTCCAACGTTGGGTTTGCCGACTAAGGCAATCACGGGAACCATAACAACACCGACTAGACAAAGCTTATTATTAACATTCAGTTTATTGGCTTTATCGGGGTTCAATCCCCAATGAAGCGATTAATCCGCTGTTCGTCTGGACTATCAGCAAATCTGATTTGACGAGCATGGGGGCGCGAATTCCACTACCGTCTACTTTAATACGTCCCATAAATCGACCATCCTCCATATTTAAAAGATGGAGATATCCAAAAGAGTCGGCAACTGCAACTGCACCGCCAAAGGCAACGGGCGCAGTCAACCTGCGCAGAAATAAGTCCTCATTGGTCCAAACAACGCGACCACTACCCGCGTCAAACGCGCGTAATTTGTCATCCGCTTCTGTAACAAAAACTTTGTCTCGTCCGAAAGCTGGTGTTTGGTGCGAAGAGCTTTCTTGCGACCAAAGTTGCCGACCAGTGCCTCTAGTAATCGCACCAAGTTGACCTTGATAACTCGCAGAGTATATGACGTCACCCACTAATAATGGATCACCATCTATATCCACCATTCGCTGTAGCTCGGTCCTCCCTTTTGGTAAAGCCAACCGCGTCTCCCACGTCAACGAGCCATTTGCGGTATTAAAGGCAACTAATTTTCCAGAGTCGAATGCCGCTAGAACCATATTATCTGTCACCAATGGACTACTCGTACCACGCACAGACAAAATTGGTGCATTCCCGTCATGGCGCCATACTTCTTCACCGCTATCTGATTTTAAGGCATAAATTTTGTCGTCAATCGTCTGAACAGCCACAATTTTGCCATTACTTTGAGGCGCAGTAAGAACTTCAGTCGCCATTTGTCGTTTCCATGAAATTGCTCCATTCACCGCATTGAGGGCGTATACTTCTCCTTCGATACTGCCCACTAGGACCATTCCGCCGCCATAACCCACCCCTCCGGATAAACTGACTCCTAATTCCATTTTCCAAATCTTATTGCCACTTTCCAGTGCTAAAGCAAAAACATCACCTTGATGATTTGCGGCAAAGAGTTTATCNTCGCNNGAGNTCGGNCGNAGACTCACTCGATATTTTTCATCTGCCCCCCCCAGTGAAAATGACCACCTGCGAACTATATTTACTTCCTCATTAAAATCTTTTAAGTCAGCTGGCTTTATCTCTCCATTTCCATCGTCGCTTCCAAACCAACTACAGCCAGATAAAAGAAGTGCTGCAAACAGCCATATTGAATATCGAATATTCAACCCCCCACCTCCTGACTAGTAACTGGTTCTGAAGGTTGTTCTTTCATAAGAGCACCTTGGCGAACTGAGCTAGAATCTGGTTTTATATTTAGAATATCTGAGACTCCACGGAGCTTCATTTGAAGCACAGCGGTAGAAATGTTGTCTCGCGATTCGTTAGAATCGAGCGCTGACTGGAATGCCGAATGAGCAGCTGCACGATTTCCCTGCAACAAATAAAAATCTCCTTTAGCCTCTTCATACAACGACTTATAGGAGCCAGTATCAATACCCTGCACTAAACTAAGCGCGTCTTCGATTTTACCCCTCGCAGACTCAACCCTCGCCAACCTTAATCTTATTATCAAGTAATCGGGTTCACCAAAACGGTTCTCCATCACTGTCCTTAACTCCTCCGCGGCCGCATCTAACTCACCTTGCTCAACATCCATCCGCGCATTTGTGAGTGCGGCTAGCTTAGAATAAAAAGTATCTCGATATTCTTTATTGATACTTTCAGCAATTTCGCTAATATTTTGAATAGCGTCCTGTGAAGTAAGCTCATTCGTTCCATGTCGACTTAGCTCTTCAGTTAGACGAGCATAAGTCTCCGACGCTCCCTCGGCTCGGTTTTTCTGCTGTTGATCAATATACTGCCAAAGAAAAAAGCCCACAAAAATTGTCCCAAAAACAACAAGTATTCGGTTTCCATAATGGGACCACCAATTCTTTAGAGCCTCTATTTGTTCTTCTTCGGTAATATGATCTGCCACATCAATGCCTTATTTAAGTAAAAATATTATTCATGTATTCGATCAAACGGTTTTGATCGATCGTGTCTTGATCTCTTTTCTCTCTCAAATACTTGATCCCCAATGTTCGGCTAGCACACTCATCCTCCCCGAGAATAAGAGCCAACCTTGCTCCACTCTTATCTGCTTTTTTCAGTTGCGCTTTAAAAGTACCACCACCGCAATGCCTTTCAATTCTCAGATGACTGTAAGCAGTTCTCAACTCCTCAGCTATTGCACTTGCCTCCGCAGTAACATTACCCACGGCAACAATATATAAATCCAAACCATTACGAACACTATCGGGGAATGCACTTTTAGCGTCAAGCAACAGTAATAACCTTTCCAAACCAATCGAAAAACCAATACCTTTACATGCTTTTCCCCCCACCTGTTCCACTAAGCGGTCAAATCGACCACCACCACAAATGGTTCCCTGTGCCCCCAAAGAGTCGGTAACCCATTCAAACACCGTCTTGGAGTAATAATCTAAACCTCGCACCAACCGGCGATTTATCTGATATTCAATGTTTGCCGCGTCCAACAAACTGCTAACTTGATCAAAATGCTCGCGTGAGGACTGTCCCAAGAAATCAGTTAACTCAGGAGCACCAGACAATAGTGATTGAACAGAAGGATTTTTGCTATCCAAGACACGCAAAGGATTCGAGGTCAGACGACGTCGATTATCATCATCCAGTAGAGCCCGGTGATCCGTTAAAAAACTCAACAACTCGCTGCGATATTTAACACGTTCCTCCAACTCACCTAAAGTATTAATTTGTAACTTAATTGTCGACCCGATTCCCAATCGGCTCCACAAACGTGCTGTCATAATTAAGATTTCAGCGTCGATATCTGGTCCCGCTAACCCAAACACTTCGGCGCCAAGTTGATGAAATTGGCGGAGTCGACCTTTTTGCGGGCGCTCGTGACGAAACATTGGTCCAATGTACCAAAGACGCTGAGACTGATTATGGAGTAAACCATTCTGAATGCTCGCCCGAACACAACCAGCCGTCCCCTCGGGCCGAAGACTCAAATTGTCTCCATTTCGATCATGAAAGCTATACATTTCCTTTTCTATGATATCCGTAACCGAACCAATTGTTCTCTTGAACAACTCGCTTTGTTCCAGAATTGGGAAACGTATCTCTCGATAACCATAAGAGCGGAGCATTTCAGACAAATGGTGCTCCACATACTGCCATTTAGATGAATCGTCGGGAAGTATATCATTCATTCCTCGAATTGATTGAATCTTCATTTATTCGCCTTTATTGGGATAGCAAATTTCACTTAAGCATATTCTTTCAAGGGACCATCACGTTACATAATAAGAATGCTCAGTAACGTAAGATAATGTTTTTATTTTCTGACTCAATTTGACTTTGTTTAGCTGCAGCTTTTAATCGAATTTTTCGTTCCAGTTCATCAATTAGATTTTCCTGACCAATCTTATGATCAGGCTCTCCATCAATATAAACCAAGTTGGCTGGGGAACCACCTGTCAAGCCAAAATCCGACTCTTTTGCCTCTCCGGGTCCATTCACAATACACCCTATTATCGAGACGTCCATTGGAACTTCGATATCCTCCAATCGGGTCTCTAGTTCGTTGACCGTCTTGATCACATCAAAATTTTGCCTCGAGCAACTTGGACAAGCAATAAAATGGATTCCTTTACTGCGTAATCTTAAACTTTTTAACAAGTCCCAAGCCACACGAGCTTCCTCCGCCGGATCTGCAGCTAGTGATATACGAATGGTATCTCCAATTCCGTCAAGGAGAAGAGCTCCAAGGCCAATAGATGATTTCACGGTGCCAGCACGTAACCCTCCAGCTTCTGTAATTCCCAAATGTAACGGCTGCTCAATTTTTTTTGCAAGACTTCGGTAGGCATCTACTGCCATAAAAATATCTGACGCCTTAACACTGACTTTGTAGTCTTGAAAATCATACTTGTCCAATCGATCAACATTACGCATAGCTGATTCTACCAAGGCTTCAGCTGTTGGCTCTTTGTACTTGCGCATGAGATCTTTACCCAAGGAGCCGGCATTTACTCCTATCCGAATTGGAATGCTTCGATCACGTGCCTTCGCAATTACATCCCGCAGACGATCTTCGCGGGTAATATTGCCTGGATTAAGACGTAAGCAATCCACACCAAGATCTGCAACCCGTAAAGCAATTCTGTGGTCAAAGTGAATATCTGCCACTAAAGGTAGACTAACCCGCTTGCGTATTTCACCGAAAGCCTCGGCCTCGGCCAGAGTTGGAACCGATACCCGAACAATGTCTGCACCCGCTCTTTGGATCGACTCAATTTGAGCCACTGTAGACGCCACATCGCTCGTGTTAGTATTCGTCATGCTCTGCACAGAGATTGGAGAATCTCCACCAATAGGCACATTCCCAACCATGATTTTCCTGGATTTGCGGCGAATTATAGGACTTTTGCTAAACATAATTAACTAATTTTAAACAATTTTTTACACATACACCTACCAACCATTCAGTAAAATTTTTAACCAATGTTCGAACAACTGCAGTTACATAAGCATCTTAACTGGTTGTTCCTCCCCTAATTTTTGTTTGTATCGCTCCTGACGGCGTGTCTTATCATTCACTTGCCCAGCCAACTGTCCACAGGCCGCTGCAATATCATCACCTCTCGTAGTTCTTATTGTGACAGTGTAACCATGCTGTTGCAGAATGTCCCTAAATCGGTACATCGCAAAATCTGTAACCCTTTTATACTGTGCTCCATGGAACGGATTAAAAGGTATCAAATTGATTTTACAAGGCAATTCTTTGAGTAAATCTGCCAACTCGCGAGCGTGATGACTACGATCATTTACCTTATCCATCAAAGTATACTCTATCGTGATCTTGCGACGGTTATCTGGCATTTTATCAAGATACCTTTTCGCACTGCTGACCAGGCCGCTTAGCGGATACTTACGATTTATTGGAACAAGCTTATTCCGCAACTCATCATTGGGTGCATGCAACGATATTGCCAACGAGACGTCGGATACATTACCTAACTTCTCAATTGCCGGAATTACGCCAGCAGTACTTAATGTCACACGCCGTTTCGATAAACCATATCCATGATCATCAAGCATTAAGTTCATTGCATCGACAACATTGTCAAAATTCATAAGTGGTTCACCCATCCCCATCATCACTATATTAGTGATACATTTAGAGGCGATTTGATCAAATTTTCCAAGAGACTTCGAGGCCAACCACACCTGTCCAATAATTTCAGACGCAGATAAATCACGATTAAATCCTTGCTTACCTGTGGCACAGAAAGAACAATCAAGTGCACAGCCGATTTGGGAGGAAACACAGAGCGTACCTCGACCGCGCTCCGGAATAAATACGGCTTCAACACAGTTTCCTCCATTAAGTTGGATAAGCCATTTTCGAGTACCATCAGTGGATTCCTCACAATTGACAATGTCGGGAGGGCGTACCTCCGCGATTGAAGTCAGTTTTCGGCGCAGCGATTTTGAGAAGTTCGTCATACTCTCAAAATCTAAGATGCCTTTCTGATGAATCCATTGCAGGGTTTGCGACGCTCTAAACCGCTCTTCGCCAAATTCCGCAAAGAAATTTTCAACTTTCGCAATCGGCATTCCCATCAAGTTGGTTTTCTGAACGGGCTTAAGCTTTTCTTTCACCTCTAGTGAACACGACATAAACGCATCACTTCTCGAGTGTCATCGAAAACATATTTCGTCCTCACTAAAGAAATAGGCAATTTCACGCTTTGCAGAGGTAGCCGAATCGGATCCATGTACAGCGTTAGCATCAATTGATGCAGCAAAATCTGATCTTATAGTGCCTGGCTCAGCCTCTTGCGGATTAGTTGCACCCATGAGATTTCGGTTTAGAGAAATCGCGTCATCGCCCGCTAGAACTTGCACGACAACCGGACCAGAAATCATAAATTTTACAAGATCCCGAAAAAAAGGACGCTCTCGGTGCTCTTTATAAAAGCCTTCAGCCGTATCAATTGATAATTGCTGCATCTTACAAGCGATTATTCTCAGACCAGCTGCTTCAAATCGAGCTGAGATTCTTCCAATCACGTTCTTTGAGACGGCGTCCGGTTTTATAATTGAGAGCGTATGTTCGATTGCCATTAAAAAGTCTCCATGTTTAAAATTGAGCGCGCTGATTAAAAATGTTAGCACCGTGGGAAAGGGGCGAGTTTATCTTCCGAAGGAGATCTCCACAACTGGTTTATGCGCTTTGCAAAAGCATTGAGAATTCACTCATGTCCCCAAAAGCTTCATTTATAATTCTCTTATGTACCGCCTAGGGACAAAATTAACCATGACGCTAAGTAATTTCAATGTACCCAATGCTAAAGCTAAGATTTCGAATACCCAATATTAAGACTCCACGACTCGCAATTACTACTGAATTATTAAAAAAACACTGACATATTGCTGAAGACTTTCTTTTAAACCCATTGCTCACATTTACAGTCATAGGTTCCTAAGCCAGCACTGAGTCGGGGCTCCTAGTAGGAGTTTAATTCTCACACCAAGATATTGATTGTCAGTCCAGTCATTCTAGATTTTTTGCGTCGAAGAACACAAAGTAACATTAAAGCTCGATTTTGTGCGACTAAGTCTATTAGATGCCCACCATACCAGTAACAAATATTACGAAACTCATAAAGGACACTGAGACCGAGTGGACAGATCGGAAATACAACCATATTAGAAAAATCGTCGATAGAACTTTCCATTAAACTTTCGGCATAGAAAACACATATTAACTGGAAAGATAGCTACCAGAACTCACTAAAACTTCAGTGCAATGCCATCGAAAGTCTTCCCATCTCGTCGTCTATGATGAGGTTCTTGTCTCACAGATCGTTCTATTACAAATGGCATCTTTAGATATTCAATTGCAATTGATGGGATAGCCACAAAGAGAAAAACCACCACGTTTAAAAAAATCTAAGTTTTCTTCATAATTGCAGTCAAAAAAATCTTAAGCGCTGAGCTATTGGCATTCTTTTGCAAATTACGATACACCGTCAGGTTCATAAATCCACAAGATAGGTTACAGTTAAGTTTGTCAAATATTTTTGCAGCTACATGATTTTGAGTTCTAATGTCAGATTTTAACCCAATATTATCGAGAGCCCTTTTTAGGAAAGGTAGCGAAGAAGCGTTGGCACAGTGGATTCTTGAACCATTACCAAGTGAAGATTTTTTGCGGATCCCGAACAATAGATTTTTGAGCAATATGACGAGGTGCGTTTTTCAAGCAGGATTTGTCTGGAGCATAATCCAAAAAAAATGGCCTGACTTCGAGTCCATATTTTTCGGCTTTGAGCCGTTACCTATCACTTTATTAAGTCCTGATCAATTAGAGAGAATTGCATCTGACAAGCGCATTGTTCGGAACAGGCAGAAGGTTCAAAGTGTTCCTTTAAATGCTTCATATATTCTAGATATGAGTTCTCTTTACGGTAATTTTGCAACTTTTATATATCACTGGTCAGAGGACGACTTTACAGGTCTTTGCACGCATTTGAAACAACATGGAAGTCGACTTGGAGGACGAAGCGGACCGCGGATGCTGCGTTATATGGGAAAAGATAGCTTTAATTTGAGTAGAGATGTAATTACCTGTTTAAGGCAGAGTGGGCTGGAGATTGCAGACCATCCCAACAGCAAGAAAGATCTCAAAAAAATTCAGACTCAATTCAATAACTGGCGCGATCAAACAGGTTTCTCACTTACCAAATTAAGTCGAATCTGCGCTTGCTCTTGCGGAGAAAACCATTCCGAACCCCGCTAAATAATTTTATAGATCAAAAGAAGCAACCCAATTTAAACAATTATTCCTATTTACATCTGGATTATAAATTTAAAAATTACAGTAGCTAGATATCTAAGTTTAAAAAAATTAAAAGGAGAACACCATGAAACTCCTTCTACCGGTAAGCATTTTACTCGGACTTGCACAATACGCTTTCAGTGAAGACTTACCACCTGTAATTGACGCAGAGTACTATGCCTGTGAATGCGATTCGAGAAAAACTGAGAGGCAAATGAGCAAATGGATCACGAGGTGGAATGCTTGGATGGATGGAACTGACCTCGATGAATATGGTGCAGTCTTATTAAAGCCGTTATTCCGATCAC
>PCCK01000025.1 GCA_002731695.1 Porticoccaceae bacterium | reverse complement strand
TTTGGTATGTTGCTTCATCGATTAACGCCTCTTTGCTCATAGAGGAGGAAACGGGGTAGATTTGCGTGTCAGACATTTTCGGGATCCTTCTTCTTTAAATGAAAGCAAATACCAAATTTAATGAAACAGTGGTACGAGTACGCTTACCACAAATTTTCTGTAAAAAAATTACAATTTGATCTTTTCCAATTGACTTAAAACAACTATCATTATTTTAGCAGGCACGATAGTAATCTCACAATTTTTGAAGTTTAATCACTCAAAGGCCTCTCTTTTATGATTAATATAGCAATAAATGGGTTTGGCCGTATAGGTCGCAATATCTTACGGGCTTTTTATGAGCGACCTGACTTACGAGAGAAAATTCGCATCATTGCCGTAAATGATTTGGGTGACATATCTATCAATGCTCACCTACTAAAATATGACACAGTGCACGGCCGTTTCAATTATGAAGTCGGCATAGCGGATAACTACCTCGATATTGAACAAGATCGTATTCACTGGTTTTCTGAAAAAGATCCGAGTCAACTCCCATGGGCCGAATTAGATATTGATATTGTCTGCGAGTGTACCGGTGTTTTTACCAGTAGAAAGGCTGCTGCCACGCATTTAAAATCTGGAGCACGGCAGGTATTAATATCTGCTCCGGGGGAAAATGTAGATGCGACGATTGTCTTTGGGACAAACCATCACACGCTCTCAGCCTCTCATAAAATCGTGTCAAATGCGTCTTGTACCACTAATTGTTTGGCTCCATTAGTACGACCACTACACGAGGAATTAGTGTTAAAAGAGGGTTTTATGACTACTGTGCATGCATATACTAATGATCAGCAACTGAGCGACGTATATCATGCCGACGTGTATAGGGCTCGATCTGCAACACAATCTATGATCCCCACAAAAACTGGAGCAGCAAAAGCAATCGGCCTAGTCATCCCTGAATTAGCAGGAAAACTTAATGGTCTAGCTATCAGAATTCCAACAATCAACGTTTCGCTGGTTGATCTTACGTTCAATGCGGGGCGTGACACAAATGTGGACGAGGTAAATCAAATAATGCAGACAGCAGCCGCTGCCGACCAGAATGGAGTACTTGACTACTGTGTCGAGCCGCTCGTTTCCACTGATTTTAACCACTGCAGTTACTCTTGCACCTTTGATGCTGCACAAACTTCCGTGAACGGATCATTAGTCAAGGTGATGGCTTGGTATGATAATGAGTGGGGCTTCTCAAATCGGATGCTCGATACAAGTATTGCAATGTCAGAGAAGATGTTCTAATGCCACGAAGGACAAAAATTGTCGCTACTTTAGGTCCAAAAAGTAATGACGAAGCCTCTATAAAAAATTTAATCCAATCAGGAGTAAACGTTTTCCGGTTAAACTTTTCTCATGGTAACCCAGAGGATCATAAAAATACTGCTTCTCTCATTCGCACAATCTCCGGTGACCTTGAAATACCCACGGCAATCCTCTGCGATATGCAAGGACCAAAAATACGCATTGGAGAGTTCATGAGTGACGCTCCGATACTTCTTTCGGTAAACCAAAGATTCCGTTTAGACAGCGAGATTGGTAAAAAAAATGGCCACCAACATAGTGTATATTTGGAGAAAATCTATCTCGATGATCTTCTAGAGGGCGATCAGCTGTTACTTGATGATGGTCGCATTTTGCTCAAAATAGAGAGTAAACAACCGAACGCTGTCGAATGCGTCGTTCTCAACGGTGGTGTCTTGTCAGGTAATAAAGGTGTTAACAAGTTCGGTGGTGGCTTGTCAGCGGCCGCACTAACACCGAAAGATAGAAGCGACATAAGAGTGGCCGCNGCAATTGGCACTGACTACTTGGCGATTTCTTTTGTGCGCTCCAAAAAGGACATAGAGGAAACTCGANCATTNTTAANAGGAGCCGGTAGCAATGCCCATATAATCGCAAAAATTGAACGNGCGGAGGCCATTAAAGAGGACAACTTAGCNGGGATTATAAATTCTGCCGACGGATTGATGGTGGCGCGCGGTGATCTCGGAGTTGAGATCGGTGACGCGAACTTAATGGCCGTTCAGAAACAACTCATCGACGCGGCTAACAATGCAAATCGCGTGGTGATTACCGCAACACAAATGATGGAATCAATGATCACAACGCCTGTACCAACCAGAGCTGAGGTGTTCGATGTAGCAAACGCGGTGCTTGATGGCACTGATGCTGTGATGCTGTCTGCAGAAACGGCAGTCGGAAAATATCCAGTCGAAACCGTCCAGGCAATGGCTAGGGTAATTGAAGGGGCAGAAAAATATCCCCTTGCTCAACGTTCAACGCATAGGATTAACGAAACATTTACTCGGATAGACGAGTCGGTAGCCCTTGCAACGATGTACATAGCAAACCATTTAGAGGATGTATCTGCAATTATCTGCATGACAAAAACCGGCTTTACTCCGTTAATTATGTCCCGAATCAACTCTTCTATGCCAATTTATGCAATGGCGCAAAAAGAGGGAACTAGTGAAATAACTGCACTTTACAAAGGTGTATTTCCTATACCTTTTGAGACAGACATGCTCCCTACCCAAGAGATAAAGCTCAGGGCAATAGAAAAATTAAGAAAGAGAGGCGCGGTTAATAGTGGCGATGTAGTTCTTATAACTCGCGGGGACATTATAGATTTGGGTGGCAGCACTAACGGGTTGCAAATTATCCGGATCGAAGACTAACACTAGAAACTTATCAAGTAATTTAATCGCAATAGAAAATCTCTACATTAGTAAGCTTTTGTTGTAAAACAGACCTTATTGGGAACTCATATATATCCCGCCCTGCTAACACTTTCTCTAACATCTGCAATTTCGATTGACCGGTAAGATGAACAAATACGGAAGCACTCCTCAATAACCGAGGGAGAGTCAAAGTCATTCTCTCATGCGGCGCTGCAACTGGCGATGTTGCTAAACAGTCCAACCCAGAGCCCATGTCAAGACCTTTTGACAAGTTTGCCATTCCAGGAAATAATGAGGCTGTATGTCCGTCATCACCCATACCAAGGACGACAACACTGAACATGCCTACCTGTTTCAAACACCCAGCAAGCTCTTTTTGACCCCGTCGCGCTGACGTTGCCATGTTTTTAAGCGGTATAAAGGACGCATCGGCGGCGCAGCGAGTCAATAAATTCTCACGAACTAATCTTTCGTTGCTATCAGAGTGTGAGGCATCAAGCCACCTCTCATCAGCCAGCGTAACTGATACTCGATCCCAAGCAATGTCCTGCTCGGCCAGCTGTTTAAAGAAACCAATTGGGGTTCTTCCACCTGAAACAACAACAGTGGCGCGACCATTTAACAAAATGTCAGTTTCAAGTTGGTCTGCGACCCGAAGAGCTAGAGCAACATCTAAGTCATGTCGAGTGAGAAACTTCTTGGTCATGCGCCGCCCTCATACCAACTTCGTCCGTCACGTTCTATCAAAATCTCAGCCTTTGGAGGACCCCATGATCCAGCACCATAAGATTTTACCCCGACATTTTTCTCTCTCCATGCCGAAATCAGTTCATCACACCATCTCCAAGATGCCTCAATTTCTTCGCGACTGACAAATAACCACTGGTTACCATTAATAACTTCGAGAAACAGACGCTCATAAGCATCAGCTATCCGAACACTACCAGAGTCACTTAAGAAGTCCAAATTAAGGATTTTCCTCTCAATGCCCAAAGGTTCTTCAAGACTTTGTTTCTTGGAGACCATCTCTAGTTCGATACCCTCATTAGGTTGCAAACGAATTACCAATCTGTTTCGCACACCCTCTTGTCCACCATTAAAAATGGTATGTGGACTTTCTTTGTAAGTTATAATAACTCTAGTAACCTTCTTTCCCATACGCTTCCCAGTGCGCAAGTAAAAAGGGACCCCTGCCCACCTCCAATTATCAACATAGGCCTTGAGAGCAACGAAAGTTTCTGTACTGCTGTCCCCTGATTCTCTACCCTCCTCCTCAAGATAACCAACCACTGGCTCACCGTTTATCCATCCAGCATCATATTGCCCACGCACCGCGTCCTGCAGGATGGAATCACTACTTATCGGCCTCAATGCACGCAATAACTTAACTTTTTCTGCTCGGATTTCGTCTGCCTCCAGCGAATTAGGAGGCTCCATTGCCACCATACATAACAATTGCAGCAGATGGTTTTGCACCATGTCTCGGAGCTGACCCACAGAGTCATAGTAACCCCATCTACCCTCAATGCCTACAGTTTCAGCCGCCGTAATCTGCACGTGATCGATACAAGTATTATCCCATTGGCTGTGAATAACACGATTTGCAAAGCGTAATGCCAAAAGATTTTGTACTGTTTCCTTACCCAAATAGTGATCGATTCTATAGATATTTCTCTCATGAAAGTACTTGCCCACTTCATCATTGACCTCTTGAGAACTTATAAGGTCGTGTCCGATTGGTTTTTCAAGCACAATTCTCGTCTGCGGATCTATGCATCCCGCCCCATTAAGATGGCCACTGATAGGTCCATATAAACTAGGAGGAGTAGCAAAATAATAGATGACCGTCCGTTTTCGCACCAACCATTGATAGAGATCTTCAAAATCTCTCTTTTTCGTAAAATCCACCTTAAGAAAATGGAGGCGCCGGCTAAAAGATTTCCATGACCTTCTATCCAATCCCTCTGCGAGCATCGCGTTTTGCATAGTATTCTCAAGCTTAGAAACAAATTCTTTACTAGTTTGCGATCTGCGCGCCAAAGCGAGGATCCGAACATTATCTTCTAGGAGGCCAGCATGATGAAGCCGATATAATGCTGGAAACAACTTTCTATTAGCTAAATCGCCGGATGCACCAAAAATTATTAAATCAGTATTTTTTGACATTTTCTTACTTGCCTCACAAAAAAATAACTTTTTAAAATTATGAACAAACCGACCGAGCTTGGCTCGCCAACTGTTCTATTTCAGACCACTTTTTTTCTCTAACCAGATCCTTAGGGGCGACCCATGAACCCCCAACCGAAAGCACATTCTCAAGCATCAAATATTCAGCAATGTTTGCTAAATTAACCCCTCCGGTCGGACAAAACTTTAACCCTGGAAACGGCCCCATCAATGCTTTAATAAAATGAACGCCCCCAACAGCATGGGCAGGGAAAAATTTAAAATCACGATATCCATATTGCATGCCTTCCATTAACTCGGATACCGTTGACACGCCCGGAAGTAATGGAATTGACGCCCGCTTTCCAGCTTCTAAAAGGCTAGGTGTAGATCCGGGTGATACCATATAGCTACATCCTAAGTCTTGTGATAGGAAAATCTGCTGCTCATTACACACAGTCCCGGTGCCAATAATGGCCTCAGGAACGGCTTCAACGATATTTCTGATACCATCAACAGCAGCATCTGTTCGCAACGTAACTTCTATTGCAAAAATACCCCCGGAAACAAGTGCCTCGGCAAGTGGCACAGCATCCTCACTATGCTCAAGTGTTATTACAGCAATCAGCGGATGTCCCTCTAACAACTTACGCATAAGTTAACTCCCTATCAGCTCTCAATTTTTTTGCCGCACCAACCAAACCTAAGTTAGTCTTAGTAATTAAATAGACGGGGATTGGTGCTAGGTAACTTGCGAAGCGGCCTTTATTCTCGAAAGCGCGACGAAACCCACTTTCCACAAAAGACTGCTTAAACCGAGGAACAATCCCACCGGAAATATAGACTCCCCCGCGAGCTCCATAAGTAAGAGCCAAATTACCAGCAGTTGACCCAAGTATTTCACAAAATAACGACACTGTGAGCTTCGATATTGCGCATGACCCATGATTACTGGCTTCCACCACCTCTGCTGGACTACCAAAAATTGGGTGCTCACTGTGACTAAGACAAAGTGCTGAATAAATATTCATCAAGCCATTACCAGACAGCAATCGCTCCAGAGAGACACGTTCGTATTTGTTTACAAGATAACTTAGTAACGACGTCTGTAAATCGCCTACCGGTGCAAAATCAGCATGTCCTCCCTCACTATCAATGACATGATAGCCCTTCTTAAAAGGCACGATAGCTGAAACGCCAAGACCCGTCCCAGGCCCCAAAATCGCCATCGGTAAGCTAGTAAGATGTGATCCTCCTCCAATCTTTATGTGATCGGACAACTTGAGCTCCGATATTCCATGCGCTATTGCTTCGAAATCATTGATTATGGTCAGCTCTTGACATCCAAGCATGCATAGCAATTCGGTCTTAGAGAATTTCCAGTGGCTATTTGTGAAACTAATATGCTCGCTATCTGCAGGACATGCTACCGCAAAACAAATACGGTGAGGGGAGTGGTTTAAACCTAGAGAGGCTCCCACTTCAGTCAGCAATGTAGAAATCACCTGACTAAATTTGGGATATTCAAGCACAGAGTGATTAAATTCTTTTATTATCTTATCTTCTTCCCCTTGTATGACCCCAAATCTCGCATTAGTTCCACCAATATCAGCCACTAAATCCCAGGGAACAGCCATACTTATTGAACCTCCGCAAATAGGTATGATGCTCCCTGTTCTGCATTACCGATATTTTCCCTGTTAATCGCAAATAGCTCTCTTCCACATCCATACTGATTCTGTCGTGGGGAAAAGGAAGTGTCTCTTTGCATTATAAGATCAAGATCACCAATCACAGCTAACTCGCCTTTCTCGGCATCAAGCCGAATCACATCACCATCTTCTAAGAATCCTAGCAGCCCACCATCGTCCGCCTCTGGCACCAAATGTATAGCTGCAGGAACTTTACCGGATGCTCCCGACATTCGACCATCAGTAACGAGTGCGACGCGATGACCTCGATCCTGCAGAATCCCCAAGTAAGGAGTAAGTTTATGCAATTCTGGCATCCCGCGAGCTCTGGGCCCTTGATATCTGACTACCACAATACAATCCCGATCTAATTCACCTGCCTCAAACAGTGTCTGAAGATCATTTTGGTCCTCAATTACCACAATCGGCGCCTGAACAAAACGGTGCTCCACCGCTACTGCTGATGTTTTTATGATACATCGACCCAAATTTCCTGACATCAATCGTAATCCACCCTCTTTTGCGAAAGGATCGCCAATACTTGCCAACACAGTCTCGTCGTGAGATTTTGATGGAGACTCACGCCATCTCAGAGAACACTCATCCAAAAAAGGTTCTTTTACAAAATCTTCAAACGTATTTCCCCAGACAGTTGCCGCATCAGGATGCATATAACCCGCCGCTAATAGTTGTCGAAACAAACAGCTGGTGCCGCCCGCGGCGTGAAAATGATTTACATCCGCTTGACCATTAGGATAGATCTTTGTCATCAAGGGAACTGCTGCTGAAAGATCTGCAATGTCTGACCAATCCATTAAAATACCTGCCGACCTCGCGATAGCTACTAAATGCATGGTATGATTTGTAGATCCCCCTGTTGCTAAAAGAGCAATCGTAGCATTGACGATCGCGCGCTCATCCACCACTTTGCCTACTGGTCGAAAATCATTACCAAGTGAAGTAATCTTACAAATTTGCTGAACCGCCTCTTTCGTAAGTGCCTCTCTTAGAGGGTTATCGGGATTAATGAAAGAACTTCCTGGCAACTGCAATCCAAGAGCCTCCAGCACAACTTGGTTGCTATTCGCAGTTCCATAAAAGGTACAAGTTCCATGACTATGGTATGAATCAGACTCCGCCTGTAAAAGTCGGTTTCGATCTATTTTACCCTCGGCAAACAGCTGGCGTATACGTTGTTTTTCCTTATTAGGTAATCCTGATTCCATAGGACCCGCCGGGATGAAAATAGCGGGTAAGTAACCAAAGCTGAGAACACCCATCAACAAACCAGGCACAATCTTGTCACAAATACCCAGCGAGACAACGCCATCAAACATCTGATGGGATAGAGCCAATGCCGTACATTGAGCAATAAGATCTCGGCTTAACAAACTCAATTCCATCCCATCTTGTCCCTGGGTGACTCCGTCGCACATAGCGGGTACACCTCCAGCAACTTGACCCGTACAGCCAACCTCGCGTAGCGCTTGTTTTATCTTATCGGGATAACTAGCGTAAGGCTGATGCGCGGACAACATATCATTGTAGGCAGTCACTATTGCAATGTTAGCGGCTTCCATGAGCCGAATACTCTCCTTGTCAGTTTTGGAACACGCAGCGAAACCGTGAGCAAGGTTACCGCAACTTAGCTTTCCACGTTCGGGACGATTACTAAAGTCCTGATCTAGTTGCCGAAGATACTCAGCGCGCAGATCTCGGCTACGGTCAACCAGCCGAGCAGTTACAGAGGCGACCGATGGTTTGAGGGTTATCATATTCAATCTCCTTTCGAAATTTGCTTACAGTAGCGGGACCCCCGTCGGCAAATTTAACCCGTTTCACGCTTAGTGTACTGCTATTCTCCCGTTTTGTTTATAAATAAATAGATTTTTGTAGCTAAACTACAGATTTTATGGCTCACTAAATGAGTGCTTGTAAAAAAGTTGACCAAATTACAAGAAAATTTTGGTTTTTTTGTTTCCCGTTATCATTTGATTTAGCCGATAGTTCACTAGAAGGAGAGTCGAACGAAATTATGACTAACTTCGAGTTTAAACCACAAAAAACTGCTGCTTGGAAAAGATTAAAAACATATGCAGATGCGACCACGATTAATGTAGTCGATGAGTTAACGAACGACAAAGAGCGTGTCGAAGATTTTTCAATTCAGTGCGGACAACTAAAATTAGATTTTTCAAAAAATTTAATAACCCGTGAGATATGGCAAGACTTGCTCGAATTAGTCTCTACATCGCCTTTCGATAAGCACCGTGAAGCTATGTTTGCTGGGCAACGGATTAACACCTCAGAGGATCGCCAAGTATTACACACGCTTCTCCGCGCGAAAATGAAAGACATTAGTGATCAGTCTCACAAACATAAAATAAATAGAGTTAGCAC
Source organism: Porticoccaceae bacterium (assembly GCA_002731695.1). GTDB lineage: Bacteria > Pseudomonadota > Gammaproteobacteria > Pseudomonadales > Porticoccaceae > TMED48. Next base: position 13,776 of record PCCK01000025.1, on the reverse strand, counting down.
ACAGCTTAATATGGTTGAGCTTTTTAGCAAAAGAATTCGGTCGGGAGGCTGGACTGGTGTCAATGGTGAAGCTATTACTGACGTGGTAAATATCGGGATTGGTGGTTCCGATCTGGGTTTAAGGTTAGCATATGAGGCGCTCGTTGAATACACGCAACCTGTTCCAAGAATACACTTTATCTCTAACGTTGATGGTGCCGCTCTGAATGCTACGTTAGCGAAGCTTGATGCGGACAGAACACTCATAGTTGTAGCAAGTAAAACTTTTACCACACAGGAAACTCTTCTTAATAGTACAACGGCTGCAAATTGGTTCGAGCAAGAAATTGGATTGAGGAATAGCCAATACTCTACTCATTTTGTTGCAGTTACCGCGAATAAAGAGAATGCGATTGCTTATGGTATCAATCCGAACCACATACTTGAGTTTGAAGAATGGGTCGGCGGCCGGTTTTCTCTATGGTCAAGTATCGGATTTTCTCTTGCTATTGGTATCGGAATCGATAATTTTAAACAGATGCTTGACGGTGCACGCAGGATGGATCTTCATTTCAAAACGTCACCAATGAATAAAAACATGCCTGTAGCACTTGCTCTACTAAATATTTGGTACTGCAATTTCATGGAATTTCAAACTCACGCAATAATTCCTTACTGCGAGCGCTTAAACTATTTGCCCTCTTATTTGCAGCAGCTCGAAATGGAGAGTAATGGAAAGTCAGTAAGTCGCGGAGGAGAAACTATCGACTATAAAACATGCGGAATAATATGGGGCCAAACCGGCACTAATGGACAACATGCCTTCTTTCAACTGCTGCATCAGGGAACCGTTTGCGTCCCTGTGGATTTCATTGCAGCAATAAACGATTCAATGAGCCATCCGAAACACCATAAAGTATTACTAAGTAATATGTTAGCTCAAGGTTCTGCACTAATTAAAGGACAAGCCTCAACAGAGAACGCTCCCCATCGTTACTATCCGGGCAACAAGCCCTCTAACACAATTCTTATCGACCAACTTACGCCTTATAATTTGGGGTCTCTAATCGCCCTGTACGAACACAAAGTGTTCGTACAGGGCAGCATCTGGTCCATAAACTCCTTCGATCAGTGGGGCGTAGAACTCGGTAAGTCGATGGCACAAAAGCTTTTAGACTCCAAGGAAAGCAGAAGCTCCTTTGACGTCTCAACCTCAACGCTGTTTGACCACATTAATGACAGAAAGACGAACCACTGAATTACAATAAATGAGAACGCAGCTCTTTTGGAAGCGAGAATGTTATATTTTCGATTATACCATTAAGTTCCTTAGGTGGTTCGCCACCTAGAGAAATCAACTTATTCACTACCTCTGTTACGAGAAATTCTGGCGCGGAGGCTCCTGCACTGATACCAATACTTCGTACGTTATCTAACCAATCAGGCAGTATCTCTGCAGCATTGTCAATAAGATATGCTCTACACCCGCACCGTTCGGCCAGATCTTTCAAACGATTTGAATTTGAGCTGGTAGCCGATCCCACTACTAGGACTACGTCAGTCTCTATTGCCAACTGTCTAACCGCATCTTGGCGATTTTGTGTCGCGTAACATATGTCATCTTTTCTTGGACCAATAATATTTGGAAATCGATTACGGAGGACACCAATCACTCGCGCGGTGTCATCAACTGACAAGGTGGTTTGAGTAACATATGCTAACTTATTTGGATCTCTCACCTTTATTTTTGAGGCTTGCTGTTCGCTCTCTACTAGATAAATAGAACCCCCGGCTGTAGCATCATATTGACCTATTGTTCCCTCCACCTCAGGATGACCCGAGTGTCCGATCAAAATGCATTCGGCACCATCGCGACTGTATTTATGAACTTCGAAATGCACCTTAGTGACAAGGGGACAGGTAGCATCAAAAACCTGTAAAGACCTTTCATGAGCTTCACGACGAACTTTTTCCGGCACCCCATGAGCACTAAAAATGAGCGGCACATTATCTGGAACATCCTTTAAATCCTCAATAAAAACGACTCCCCTTGACCGCATGTCATCCACTACAGCTTTGTTATGAACGACCTCGTGACGCACGTAAAGAGGAGCTCCAAATGATTTAAGAGCCTGCTCAACAATTGCTATTGCCCTATCAACCCCGGCGCAAAACCCCCTTGGATTCGCTAATTTAATTTTCACTATTAGGTCCTTACCGAAGAATATTAAAGATTTTTACCCTAAACACGATAGGCTTGCCCGCCAGAGGGTGATTAAAGTCTACAACTATTTCATCATTTGACAAAGATAACACGACTCCCGGAACCTCTCCATCGCCATTTTGAAAAGAAAATACGGCGCCCGGTTCGAAATCTTGCCGAGGAAATTGTTTACGAGGAATTCGTTGCACATTTTGTGTGTTGTACTGCCCAAAAGCCTTCTCAGGCGGAATAAGGAAACAACCCTCATCACCAGGATTCAGGGCCTTCAGCGGCTCCTCAAAGCCACTTAGCATGTTACCATCCCCGAAAGTAAAAGTGACAGGAGGCGAATTAAAATTAGAGTCAATCACCTCACCACCCTGGAGCTCAAGCGAAAAGTTCAAACTCACGGTTACAACACCTAAGCATTCAGCATTCACTTTAAACCTCTGACAAAAACCCAACCATCACTCTGATCTTGATGCTAGAATTGAATCCAGAATTAAGATTAGCGCGCCCAAGGAAATAGCACTATCCGCTAAATTGAATGCAGGAAAGTGCCAGCCCATCCAATGGAAGTCCAAAAAATCAACTACATATCCAAATGTTAATCTATCCCACAGATTCCCCAACGCCCCTCCGAGGATCATCGACAAGGACAATCCCTCAAGCCATTTTTCACTAGTCAAACGCGAAATCCATATAATGATCACTATGCTTACCAAAGTTGCCAAGGCACTCAGCGCCCAGCGCTGCCAACCACCCGCATCACTAAGAAAACTAAAAGCGGCGCCAGGATTGTGTACCCTGACCACATTAAAGAAAGTAAAAACCGACTGTGATTCGCCATAAAAAAAATTATTTACAATTATAGTTTTTGTAATCTGATCAAGGAAAAGAATAACCAGTGTGATCAAATACCACAGCTGAACGCTCGATCGCGCAGACGACTTATACATGTGACCTTGCCTCCCCGGGCCATTCGAGATTGTCAATGCAACGTAGACAAAGTTGAGGATGGTCGATAGAGCCACCTACGTCGCTTGTAAAATGCCAACAGCGCACACATTTTTTTCCATTTGAGCGTGTAATTGAAGTTCGCAAACCATCTTTGTTTCGATCATTTTCTAAGTAATCTGCTTGATTAAGAAGCACATGAGCCGACGACGTGATACTCAAGAATCGAAGTTCATCACCCAATTTTGCTAAACAATTTGAAAATTTCTCATCTGCATAAATAATCATGTCGGTCTCGAGCGATCCTCCTATGTCACCCGCAGCCCTTTTCTCTTCCAGATCTAAGTTAATAATCTCTTTTGCCTCCATCATCACGCTCCAATCCTCCCTTGAAAACAAACCTGATTCGTCCATCTTTGCCAGCGGGTACCATTCGCTCTCAAAAACAGTAGAAGCGCGTGCCCCTGGCATATGATTCCAAACATCGTGAGCAGTAAAACTCAGAATCGGGGCAATCCATCGGACAAGAGCTTCGAGCATATGGAATAAGACTGTCTGAGCCGAACGTCGTGGAATACTGTCGGGGTAACACGTATATAGCCTATCTTTTATTATATCTAAGTAAAAACCTCCCAAATCACGAACACAAAAATTATGAAGTTTCTGGCATATCATGTGGAAATTATAGCTAGAATAAAGGTCTTTGATTTCATCTTGAATCAGGGCAGTTCGGTCTAGAGACCATCTATCAATAGAGAGCATCTGAGTGGTTGGGCACAGATCTCGTGACGGTTCAAAATCATTCAAACTAGACAACAAGAATCTAGCCGTGTTTCGAATTCGCCGATAAGAGTCACCCGCCCTATTTAAAATTTCGTCAGAAACACTCATCTCTCCACTGAAATCTGCTGACGCCACCCACAGACGCAATACATCGGCGCCCAACTTATCAACAATTTGCTGGGGAGATACCACATTCCCCATTGACTTAGACATTTTTCGCCCTTTGTCATCTACTGTAAACCCGTGAGTCAGCACCTCTTTGTATGGCGGGATACCCTTCATTGCTATCGATGTTTTCAAAGAGGATTGAAACCAACCACGATGCTGATCAGAACCCTCGAGATATAGATCTGCTGGCGTATCGAGCTGAGCTCTAGCTGTCAGCACCGAAAAATGTGTCACGCCGGAATCAAACCAAACATCAAGCGTATCATTCGTTTTAATGAAATGTTCCGACTCTTGCCCTAAAAATTCATTAATCTCTAAGTCATGCCAAGCTTCTATGCCCTCTGCCTCTACCCGTTTAGCTACCCTTTCCAATAACTCTGGTGTGCGAGGATGCAGTTCACCAGTTTCACGATTTACAAAGAAAGCGATTGGAACTCCCCATGTCCGCTGCCGAGAGATGCACCAATCGGGACTACTCTGCAGCATTCCCTTGATTCGTGCTGCACCCCAACTTGGGACCCATCTCACATTATCCACCGCAACTTGGGCACTTGCTAATAGAGTATTCTCTGACATGGAAACAAACCACTGAGGCGTTGCTCTGTAGATCAGTGGAGTTTTAGTCCTCCAACAATGTGCATAACTGTGTGTAAATTCACTTACAGCTAAAAGCTTCTCTCTATTTTTCAGCACCTCAAGTATTAACTCATCAACCTTATAGACGTGTTTCCCACCAACAAATTTTAAATCTTCTTTAAACACCCCATTGTCAGAAATATAATTTAGGGTGCTAATTTCATATCTAGACGCAACAACGTAATCATCTAATCCGTGGTCTGGTGCCGTGTGAACACACCCCGTGCCTGAGTCATCAGTAACATGATCTCCCAGCACTATTGGTATATCCACTTCATAAAACGGATGTTTGAGCACTAAACCTTCAAGCTCAGCGCCACTGCAGCGCCCGAGTATACTGTAGTCATCGGCGTTAAGTCGCTGCAAAACAGAGTTTAACAATCTAGAAGCACATATAAACCGAATTTGAGCGCCAAGGAGATGACATTGAACCAAAGTATAATCTAGAGTTTTTCCTAGTGTTACCGCTTGACTGCTAGGAAGAGTCCAGGGAGTCGTTGTCCAAATAATAACGGCCATATCCCCACCAACATCGGCACACCCGAACGCCGAAGCACATCGTTTTCTATCCTCTTGGTTGACCATGTCATAACATACATCAATCGCATAAGATGTCTTCTGTCGATACTCCACCTCTGCCTCCGCAAGAGCGGACTGACCGACCACACTCCAATAAACCGGTTTATAACCTCTTACCAAATGACCATTTTTCGCGATTACACCCAAGGCGCGAATCGTGTCCGCCTCCACCTTGTAGTCCATAGTAAGATATGGTTGCTCCCAATCAGCGATTACACCAATCCTGACAAAATCTTCAAGCTGCTTATTGACTTGTTTTTGAGCATACTCCCGACACTTGAAACGAAATGTTTTATGAGAAACTTTCTCCCCCGCTTTACCAAATTTTTTCTCTACGTTGTGTTCAATCGGGAGTCCATGACAGTCCCATCCAGGCGTAAACGGCGCATCATAACCACTCAAGGTTCGTGCCTTCACAACAATATCCTTTAAAATTTTATTAACAGCGTGTCCAATGTGGATATCACCATTGGCGTATGGCGGACCATCATGCAGAATAAATTTCGTACGCCCTTTGCGCGATTTTCTAATTTCGGCGTATACATTTCTTTTTTTCCAATCACGCAAAATTTCCGGCTCTCGCTTGGACAGATTACCTCGCATTGGAAAACTTGTTTTTGGTAGATTCAAAGTGTGCTTATAGTCGTTCATTTGTCGCCCTTAATACTCTTATGCTTTTTAGCGCAGGTACTCTTATTTGTTTACCATAAACCACGTTTGAATCTGATCCATATCTCGTTGAATACGAGTTGCTAAACTTCCGAGGTCACTAAATTTTAATTCATCACGGATTTTATGTAGGAATTCTACACGTAAGAAGCTTCCATATATATCTCGCTTAAAATTAAATATATGAACCTCTAAAAGTGGTCTCTCCAGATCTCCGATCGTCGGTCTTATACCTATATTGGCGGCACCCTCAAAAATTTCCGATTCAGTCTTGACAAGAACGGCATATACGCCGGATAGCGGTGCTCTCAAACGATTAATATTTAGATTCGCGGTTGGAAATCCGAGCTGCCTACCAAGCTTCTGACCATGCACAACACGGCCTTTTATTTCAAAAGGCCTGCCCAGCAATTCCGCCGCCCGAGCAAAATCTCCTTCGCTTACAATACGTCTTACTAGGGTGCTACTAATCCTCTCACCATGACTCTCGAAAGTATCTGTATTTTTAACCGAGAAACCATATGTCTTCCCAAAGTCATGCAACATAAAAAAATCGCCGCTCCGATCACAACCAAAGCGGAAATCATCTCCAACTATAAGGTGCTTTACTCGCAAACCCTCTACCAAAACACGAATTATAAAATCCTGAGCGCTGAGCGCTCGGAGAACTTTGTTAAACTTCAAACAAACAACTCGATCAATCCCAAGAAAGGAGAGCACCTCCACTTTTTCCCTCAACTTCATTAACCTAGCCGGTGCTCGTGACTCATGAAAATACTCTCTTGGTTGAGGCTCGAAAGTCATCGCAACGGAAGATAGTCCATTCAATTCCGCCTGTTGTAGGAGTTCTCTCAATACTGCCTGGTGTCCTAAATGTACTCCATCAAAAGAGCCAATGCTCACAGCAGATTCCCTTAAGCCAGGTTTAAGTGACTTTAAGTTTTGAACAAAAGTCAATTTACCGTATTGCACTAAACTAAGCGTCCCATCTCAGATCATTTGAAGTAATCATTATTAAAAAATGCAAAGTCTCAGATGACCAATGCATTTGGAGATCGCTAACCATGTGGGTACGATTCCCTGCGTGGACCGAGGAGATCTGCATATCGAACTCCGAAGGCCCAAAGAGCGGCTAAATAACCAACAAAAGCCACACCACAGATAAACATTAAGCGTAAAAATCGACCTAGCCCATCAATTTCTTCCCAGCCTACAGCGTTGTATACGCCAAAATTAATCGTCATGAATAGCAAGATAACACTCATAAAAATTAACGCAATTGTCAAAGGTTTTACAAACCGTCCTAAATCACCGCCTGAGAGGTAAACCCCTTGCTTTTTTAATTCTAGGTAGAGTAATCCCGCATTTATATATGCCGACAACGATGTTGCCAGCGCCAAGCCAACGTGACCAATCTGCCAATAAAAATGAAGCACAGAAAGGAAAATTAAATTCAAAACCATATTTGCGACCATAGCAACAATACCTATCCGAACTGGCGTTCGAATGTCCTGTCTCGCAAAGAAACCGGGCGCTAAAATCTTAATCAACATAAATGCAATTAATCCGCTTGCATAGGCTCGCATACTTAAGGATGCCATTTCCATATCGAATAATGTCATTACGTCACCATAGTAAAACAATGTCATCAGTATGGGTTCCGCAAGCATCATAAGTGCAATCGTAGCCGGAAGTGCCACCATGAAAACTAATGTTATTGCCCAATCCAAAGTCTCCGAAAAAAGAATCGATGACTTAGAGGCATAGTTACGGGACAAGCTGGGTAAAATTACTGTTGCAATTGCAACGCCAAAAACCCCTAAAGGTAACTCGGCAATTCGATCTGAATAATACAGCCAAGAGACACTACCCGTAGGTAAAAAAGTTGCCAAGATTGTATCGAACAAGAGATTAATTTGAGATACAGAGACTCCAAAAATTGCAGGACCCATGAGAGTTAAAATTTTGATTACGCCTGGGTGGTGCCAATCTATTACCGGCGCGGGTAACATATGTATCCGCCTCAGGAAAGGCAACTGAAAAGTGAGTTGAATCAATCCTGCAACTAAAACGCCCCATGCGAGCGCAAAAGCGGGTCTATCGAACCAAGAGGTTGCAAATATCGCAGCAAGAATCATTGATACATTCAAAAAGATGGGTGTAAAAGACGGCACAGCAAAACGGTCATAGCTGTTTAAAATTGCTCCAGCAACACCTGTTAATGAAATGAACATCAGATAAGGAAAAGTAACTCGCAACATTGAAGTAGTGGCCTCAAACTTCTCTGGACTATTAAAGTACCAACTAGGAGCGAAAAGTGCGGCAAAAAACGGTGCGAAAGAAACTACGGCTAATGTCAAGAAGATCAGCGTTATGCCCAATGTACCAGACACTCTACTTACTAGCTCACGCACTGCAGCATTGGTTCCGTGTTCTCTGTACTCTCCAAGAACCGGAATAAAAGCTTGAGCAAATGCTCCCTCGGCGAAGAGCCTTCGAAAAAAATTGGGTATTTTAAAAGCCACAAAAAAAACGTCTGCAAGCATATCCGCGCCAATCACTCTAGCTAACACCATATCTCTAATTAAACCAAAAACACGGGATAGCATAGTAAATACGCTAACAATCCCAGTCGCACGAAATATCGGTCCAACGCCACTATCGGTGATACCGGACTTCTCTAGTGGATCCTCATCACTATTTTTCGGTGGCATTTCTACGCCCACACGTACCTTCCCTATTAGCGTTCAGATAATTAAGCTTAGAGTGTACTCACCGAGACACATAACTCCAAGCGATTAAATATAAGAGCAACTTCGATATTTCAAACTTCAATAAATTAGATACTCTTAAACCTAATTCGTCTAATTTATGGCTAACGCAACAAGGCTCTTGAATAAAATGCTTGAAGCCTATACCATAATAAATGTCGGAGTTATAAAATAAAACGGAGTTCAGTTGGCCAATTCCCCGCAGTCAAAGAAACGAGCGCGTCAAAACGAAAAACGTAGAAAGCACAATGCGAGCCAGCGCTCAACAGTACGCACTTACCTTAAAAAGGTTGACGCCGCAATTCTTTCTGGTGAGCACTCCGTTGCCCAAGCAGTTTTTGCAGGCGCTGTGCCGATTATTGATCGAATGGCCGACAGGGGGATTATCCACAAAAATAAGGCCTCAAGGCACAAAAGCCGGCTAAACGCGAAGATTAAAGCACTATCGTTAATTGGTGATGGCTCAAAACAAAGTACCAGTTCCGCCGAGTAAGCACTTTATACTTTTTTAAGAGCTCTAGGCTTTAAAAGGAAATACAGTTGCTCATATCAAAACAAGGTTGTCTCGATGTATCAGTTCATCTTCACCAATTATGTCAAGCACGCCCCGAACCTCAGACGTAGTAAGGCCCTTAATGATTTCAGTTTCCTTGGCACTGTAGTTAATTAAACCTCTAGCCACCTCTGCACCCATGTGATCAACACAGGTTACATAATCACCTCGTCGAAAGTCGCCCTCCACACCAATTACTCCTACAGGGAGCAAACTTTTTCCCTTGCCGCTCAATACGTCCACTGCTCCAGAGTCCAATATCAATTTCCCATGCACCCTCAATTGTCCGGCAAGCCATTGTTTTCGCGCGGCTAAAGGTTTTTTATTTGCCAAAAGAAGTGTTCCCACTCTTTCAGCTGCAGCGACTTTACACATGATATTATCAATACGTCCCCCAGCAATAACAGTATTGCATCCAGAATTCCCAGCTTGTCGAGCCGCCTGCAGTTTCGTTATCATCCCACCTCGGCCAATCTTACTCATGCTATCACCAACTAGCGTGTCTAGATCCTCGCTATCACAACTAATCTCAGAAATCAGTTGCGCTGTAGGCTCTTTGATAGGATCTGCAGAATATAGTCCCTCGGTATCAGTTAATATAACTAATAAATCGGCATCTATTAAGTTTGCCACCATCGCCGCAAGACAATCATTATCCCCAAATCGAATTTCTTCTGTTGAAACGGTATCATTTTCGTTGGCGATTGGAATAATTTCATGTTTTAAAAGGGTTACGAGCACACCTCGGGCATTTAAGTATCTTTGACGATTAGCGATATCATCATGATCTAAAAGAATTTGTGCGGTATTGCGATGCAAGATCCGAAAACTCTCCTGATAAGCCTGAACTAAACCGGTCTGCCCCACAGCTGCTGAAGCCTGTAACTCAGAGATCGTTTTAGGTCTCTCCGTCCAATTAAGTCTTACCATTCCCTCTGCGATAGCGCCCGACGAAACGAGGACGACTTCTATTCCCTGTTTTATTAAAAAGTCTATCTGTCGAACCCAAGAGTCGATTGCACCTCTGTCCAGCCCATGCCCGTTGTTCGTTAAAATCGAACTCCCGATTTTAACCACCCATCGACGAGTTCCGCGTATAAAAATTCGGCTCACAACTCAAATGTACCCCAATCAGTTTAATTGGCCGTAGTTACGTAACGTAGATTGTTCGCTTATTACGCTCAGCGTCTTATAGACTTACTACTTCGCGATTTTGGCGTCTCACATCCCCTAATTCGGCGATTCGAGTGCTAACTTCCTGCTGCACTCTGTGCCGCCAGTGATCAAAACGTTTTCTAGCTTCATCCGAACTCATCTCTTGCTCTTTAATAATCTCGAGGTGCTCAAGAATAGAGCTACAAAGTGCTTTCGTTCCCTCTGAGCGAAGGCTAGAGATGAGGAACACTCGAGATTTCCACCGCAATTTTTCCACAAGATCCGCGACTAGATTATCCGTATCTCCCTTTCGCATCAAATCAATCTTATTAACAACCAGCCAACGCTCTCCAGCATGCAATGTAGCACTGAATCTTTCAAGTTCGTTTTCAATAACTAATGCTCTATCTAAAGCGCTAGCACCATCCGAAGAAAACACGTCGACGACATGTAATAAAAGTCGAGCTCGCGTGAGGTGCTTCAAAAATCGTACCCCTAAACCACGTCCGGTCGAGGCTCCTTCAATTAGGCCGGGTATATCTGCAACAACGAAACTTTTAGCTGATTTGAATTCCACGACACCTAGAGAGGGCACTAAAGTAGTGAAGGGATAGTCTGCAACCTTAGGGCGCGCCGCAGATATCGACCTAACGAGAGTTGATTTTCCGGCATTTGGTAAACCTACCAAAGCTACATCTGCGAGTAATCTTAATTCAAGTCTTATCGTCCTTTCCTCTCCCTCTTGTCCCAATGATATTTTACGAGGAGCACGATTTTTACTTGATTTATAGCGGCTATTACCTAGGCCATGAAAGCCGCCTCGGCAAACTACCAATGATTGTCCTACTTCAGTCAGGTCCCCTAATATCTCTCCATTATCATGGTCAATAATAGTGGTTCCAAGTGGAACATTAAGAACCAAATCTTCCCCAGCCGCACCAGTACAATTGCTTCCACCTCCTTTTGATCCACTTTTTGCAACAAAATTTCTCTGGTAGCGAAAATCGAGTAACGTGGTTAACTCCTGCTTCGCTGTGAGCACAACATTCCCACCATTACCTCCATCCCCACCATCTGGGCCTCCTCTAGGGATGTACTTTTCTCTACGAAAACTCATACACCCGTCTCCACCATTTCCCGCTCGAACTTTCACCACCGCTTCATCGACGAATTTCATTAATCTAAAAGCCCTCCAAGCATTTAAGTCCCTAATTTTAATTAGTCTTTCATCCTAACATTGCAAGCAAAAAAAAAAGCCCCTGCAGGGGCTCTTAAAACAAAAATCTGTTAATTTTCTATGAAACAACCTCAACATACTTTCTATTTAAAGTTCCCTTCCGAACAAACCTAACCACCCCATGTGACTTTGCAAATAAGGTATGATCTTTTCCAATCCCAACATTAAGGCCGGGATGAAATTTAGTTCCGCGCTGTCGAATTATGATCCCTCCAGCATTTATTGCCTGTCCTCCATAAACCTTGACGCCGAGACGTTTGCTATTCGAATCTCTCCCATTTCTAGTGCTACCTCCTGCTTTCTTATGCGCCATCGCAAAGTCTCCTTATATCTTATCCCGCGACAATTTCTCTAATTTTTACCTCAGTGTACCATTGCCTGTGACCTTGCTGAGTCCTAGAATGTTTGCGCCGGCGAAATTTTATAATTTTTACCTTTTGGTCTCGCCCATGAGTGATCACTTCAGCTAAAACCTTACTTCCCTCTACCAGCGGCGTTCCAATTTGGACACTGGAACCTTCCCCCACCATCAGTACTTGAGAGAAATCGAAGACAGCTCCTTCCGCAACATTAAGCTTTTCAAGCCTCAAGGTGTCTCCCTCAACAACTCGGTGCTGTTTACCCCCGCTTAAAATGACCGCGTACATCACCCACCCCGCTTTTAAAAACCTTCAATTGCCAAGCTGTAATCTCTTGTATGGAAAATTAATGAAAATTTAACGGGGCGGAGTTTAAATCAAGATCACAAAAGTCGCAAGAAGAATCAATCTAATGAAATCTCCGTGTTACGTGTATTTAACGCAACCATATCATTGACGCATTACGGCCTGTTATTGTATCTCGTCTGTAAGAAAAAAAAGATTTTTCATCTGAAAACGTACAGCGATTATCACCATACACGCTATGAACTCCCAATTGACTAAACTGAATTTTTGCTAATTCACGCAAATCTAACGTGAAACGATCTTTTTTAGGCTTAAACGCTTGCGCTAAACGATCAACGTAATTTCTCTCGTCGACAACATCCAAAAATGCTGTCCTGACATGTTCGTCTACCTCATAGGCATCCGCTCCAATTGCTGGCCCAAGGTATACTAAAACTTGAGAAGGGTCCCTAAAAAGCGATACTGCGCGCGAAATAATTCCTTTAGATAGCCCTTTCCAGCCTGCGTGAACTGCGGCCACTTGATCACCGCGACGATTGCATAATAGTATGGGCACGCAATCTGCAGTCATGACCAAGCAAACACGTCCCCGCTTACGACTGTAGCTCCCATCGGCCATTATTCCATCCTGACATTCGTCGGCATCAACGATGCTAGTCCCATGAACTTGATTGAGCCAAAGAGGCGATTTTATTCCGCCAATATGCGCTAACAAATTTCGTCGATTAGATGCAACGGAGCGTGGATCATCACCAACATGTGTCGCAAGATTGTTACTTCCAAACGATGAACTACTCATACCTCCAAACCTAAAAGTTATAGCACTCGTGACTGAATTTGGCACCGGCCACTCGGGAGTAAACAAATTTCTTTTAAAATCTTCGCTATCTGACACGAGAGTGTTCTATTCCACAAAGCAAAGTCTCCATATCGTCTGGCAATGGAATATTCCAAGTCATATTTTTTTTCGACACCGGATGTTGAATCGCTAGGGAGGTAGAATGTAAAGCCTGACGCGGAAACATGCGCATCGCAGGTAAAATGGATACGCGCCGCGACTTCATGCCATATACTGGATCACCAACAATGGGGTGCTTAATATACGCCATATGTACCCTAATTTGATGAGTTCGACCGGTTTGAAGCCGAACGCGCAACAGAGTGCATTCGGTGTATCTCGTCATAATATTAAAGTGCGTTACTGCCGGTTTCCCGCCTTGTACGACCGCCATTCTAGTTCTTAATTTAGAATGACGTCCAATCGCTCGATCTATTTTTCCCGAACATTTTACCAGTCCTTGAACTAAAGCCAAATATTCTCGGTGAACTGTTCTAGATTGTAATTGCGATACTAGGTTCCCATGTGCGAGACATGTCTTGGCTACCACCATTAAGCCACTAGTATCCTTGTCTAATCGGTG
>PCCK01000024.1 GCA_002731695.1 Porticoccaceae bacterium | reverse complement strand
GCATTTATCACAAGAAGTTGAGAAACAGCGTAGCCAGAATTACACCACTTTTGCTTGGGACATTGTTTCTTTATTATTTCGTCTGCAAACTTTTCATATTTTATAGAAACGACCTTAGTGTAACTTATCGGTAAATTTGGGATAACTTCTACGTCATTTTTATCATAGATTTTCGAATGCCGAGTCGAGTATGGTCGGTTCTATACTTTTGAAGTTTTTCCCTCTCTTTTTCAACCACTTCTTTGGGCGCTTTAATGGAGAAGCCGGGATTTCTCAGCTTAGCCTCTAGTGCCTGACATTGAGAATCAATTTTGTTCATTTCTCTATCTAAACGCTTAAGTTCATTCGCAATGTTGGCATGACTTTCCATTAGGACTAGAACTTCTAAGCCTTGAGTTAATATTACGATTGCCGGTGGAGTTTCAACTTTCTGGTCTACCCATTTTATTGTTTTTAACCGCCCCAATTTTATTAGCAATTGATACGTATCCTCTAACAATTTGTGGTCGTCCTCGGTGCCTTTGTCTAACATTATATTTAGCAGTGTGGCCGGCGGAATACTCATTTCTGATCTTACAGTTCGAATTGCAGTCACTAAAGATTTCACCCAATTGATTTTTGTTTCAGCCTCAGCATCCATAAACTTTGGGTTAGATGATGGGTATGGCTGAAGCATAATTGTATCCCCCCGAACATTAGCAACGGGTGCTATATGTTGCCAGATTTCCTCAGTAATGTAAGGGATCATAGGATGGGCCAATCGCAGTATTGTTTCTAACGTATGGGTAAGTGTTCGCCTTGTGCCAGTTTTTTTTACTTCCGAACTTTTCACGTCCCATAAAATTGGTTTTGATAATTCTATGAACCAATCACAGTATTCGTTCCAAACAAAGTCGTAAATTGATTGTGCTGCTAGGTCAAACCGATATTGTTGCAAGCAGCTTAAAACGTCATTTATTGTTGTTTGAAGCCTCGATTTTATCCATCGGTCCGCTAAACTCAATTGATCATCATACTGCTGATTCCCAAGGTCATGGTCTTTCGTGTTTAGTAGTACAAATCGAGAAGCATTCCAAAGTTTATTACAAAAATTTCGGTAGCCGGCGAGTCGCTTCATATCCCAATTGATATCGCGTCCATGAGATGCAAGTGATAAAAGAGTGAATCTGACTGCATCTGTACCATGGTTGGCAATTCCATTTGGAAACTCTTTTGCTGTACGATTTGCGATTTCGGCAGAGAGCTTTTTCTGCATCATATTTGACGTACGCTTCCTTTGAAGGCCCTCTTTACTAATTCCATCTACCATATCCAAGGGATCTAAAACATTCCCCTTCGACTTCGACATTTTCTGTCCTCGTTCATCACGGATGAGACCGTGCACATAAACAGTTTTAAAAGGTATTTGGGATACTGCATTTTCGTCACGTAAAAGTTGCAGAGACAACATAATCATACGTGCTACCCAGAAAAAGATAATATCAAATCCGGTAACAAGAACTGAGGTTGGGTGAAACGTGGATAAACGTGAGGTGACATTAGGCCACCCTAGGGTGGAGAAGCTCCATAGTGCAGAGGAAAACCAAGTATCCAAAACATCAGGATCTTGACGTAAAATTATATCTCCAAGCTTGTATTTTTTACGTATTTGCTCATCGGAAGTTCCGACATAAACGATTCCGCGTTCGTCGTACCACGCTGGAATTCGGTGTCCCCACCAGAGCTGTCTGGATATGCACCAATCTTGGATATCCTTGAGCCATGAATAATACATATTTTTATATTGTTCTGGCACGAAATTTATTTTCCCTGTTTCTACAGCATCAATCGCAGGGCCAGCAAGTTCACGTGCATTTACATACCATTGGTTTGTTAACATAGGTTCGATGATGACTCCACTACGGTCGCCGTAGGGCACAGTAATGTCACTGAGTTGTACGGATTCTAATAGCCCCAAGTCTTCCAAGTCAGAAATGATTTGGCGACGTGCTTCGAATCGATCTAAACCAACATATTTCTCTGGCAACTCAGTTTTAATGGTTTTGTTAGCACTTCCATCTGCATTCAAACACTCAGCTTTTCGCAGAATTTTTGCATCTTCATCTAGAACTCTTATTATCGGTAGTTGGTGACGTTGTCCTACCGCATAATCATTAAAATCATGAGCAGGCGTTATCTTAACGCAGCCAGTTCCCTTCTCGATTTGTGCATGGTCGTCTGCAATAATTGGTATAGTTCGTCCTAACAAGGGTAGTTCAGCGGATAAACCGATTAGATTAGTAAATCTCGGATCCGCGGGGTTAACGGCGATCCCGCAATCACCAAGAAGAGTCTCAGGTCGAGTGGTTGCGACCAAAATAAAACCGTCACCATTTTGTGAGACAGCGCCAGACGTGAGTGGATAACGAAGATGCCACGTATTTCCTGTTTTCTCTCTATTTTCCACCTCAAGATCAGATATTGCAGTGTGTAGTTTTGGGTCCCAATTGACTAATCGTTTGCCTCTGTATATTAATCCCTCATTGAAAAGACGGATAAACGCCTCAGTAACACTTTTAGAGAATTCTTTGTCCAAAGTGAACCGCTCGTTTTTCCAGTCTACCGAGTTACCAAGTCTTCGCATTTGTTGGGTTATTGTGTTACCCGATTTCTCTTTCCAATCCCATACCTTTTCGATGAATTTTTCTCGCCCGATTTGCAACCTGCTTGGGTGTCCTTGCTCAGCTAAATTTCGTTCTACCACCATTTGAGTAGCTATTCCCGCATGATCCGTCCCGACTTGCCATAAAGTTTTTTTCCCTTGCATGCGCTTATAACGTACTAATGTGTCCATAATCGCGTATTGTAACGCGTGCCCCATGTGGAGGCTTCCGGTGACATTTGGTGGGGGAATGAGAATTGAAAATGGCTCTCCGTCACCTTTTGGGCAAAAATAACCTTTTTTTTCCCACTCTTCCGACCAAAATTTCTCAATATTGTGGGGTTCGAATACACTCTTCATAAATGCCTTAAGATACTCTTCTTCCGCTTGTCTTTTCCGCTTTAATTATATTTTGATACATACTGTATGTCCAAGCCCGTTTTCAAGAGGGGATATGAAATTGGTGAACGACGTATCATGATGCGACGATGACTAATGTAATGGGCTACAACGTAAAGCACTCCTCTCGAATTCAAGAGGGTTGTTTCTTATACGTTCTTTGGCTTTGGCATTTCACTAACTAGGAAACTTTTCGTTGCTCAGATCAATATAAGCGGTCTCATAACCTCGATCTTTGTAAAAACGAAAGTGTTCTCTTTTTAATTCTGTATTCTTTGGATCGTTATATATCACCTCTATAATTTGTTCAAAGCGGCTAAACCATGTTGGTATATCTTGATGGAAATTTATCAAAACCTCGTAGTGAATTCCCGGTGTCGATTCTTTGCTGACACCTACAGGATCAGACAGAGGACCAGTGCTATGTGGAATAAAAGATGCGTCTGAAAAGCTCCAAAGGACCTGATCTATCTCCTTCACAAAAGTTTCATCTGAAACTTGCCACAACACTTTGCACCTTTTTTCAACTGATTTTTCGGTAAGTTCCGCAGCTAACTTGACGGCTGAGGCAACTCCCCCTGATACTTTATAAAACGAGATTTTTGTCATGACTTTACTAAAATATTTCCTGATTTACAGCGTAAGTCGTCTGAGATAATTCATTAATAGTGGTACAGGTCGACCTGTAGCGCCTTTCTTTGCCCCTGATAACCAAGCGGTACCGGCTATGTCAAGGTGAGCCCAACGAATATTTTTCGTGTACCGAGCCAAAAAACAAGCAGCCGTTATTGTTCCGGCCTCACGACCTCCGATATTCCCCATATCGGCAAAGTTGCTTTTGAGTTGCTTGTCATAATCATCCCAAAGCGGTAATCTCCAAGCGCGGTCTCCAGCTTCAGTACCACTTGTGAGCAGCTCATTAGCCAATTCTTCGTCATTGGATAAAAGTCCCGACGCGTGTTTTCCAAGAGCCATTACACAAGCGCCGGTTAATGTGGCGATGTCAACTACCGCTGCTGGCTTGAATTTAGCAGAATAAGTAAGTGAATCACAGAGGATTAAACGGCCCTCCGCATCTGTATTTAGCACTTCAATTGTCTGTCCTGACATACTTGTAATCACGTCTCCCGGCTTAGTGGCGCTTCCACTTGGCATATTTTCTACTGCTGGAATAAGACCAATGACATTAAGTTTCAGACGACTTAGAATCAAAGCCTGCATTACGCCTAAGACCGAAGCGCCGCCACACATATCGAATTTCATCTCATCCATGCCACTACTGGGTTTAAGGCTTATGCCTCCAGAATCAAAAGTAACTGCTTTTCCAACAAGCACTACGGGTGGTTCTTTTTGGTTGCCTCCTTGATAGTGCATTTCAATAAATTTGGGGGGCTCGACTGAGCCAGCTGAAACTGATAGAAGAGCTCCCATTTTTAGCAACTCCATATCATTCGCATTTAAAATTGTACTTCTAAGAAATGGAACACCTTGGGCTAGGGTCTGTGCGAATTCGGCCAAATAAGATGGCGTGCAAATATTTGCGGGCAAGTCGCCCAACTTTTTTGCGACATTCAAACCCGTTCCCACGGCTGCGCCGAAATTCAGCGCTGATTGCACTGGTGCAATACCGCTTTGGTTTTTTACGCAATAAATTACCTCACAGGCAACTTTACTCTCATTGTTGTTACTGTATTCGAAATTATAGCTGGCTTGAAAAATTTTTTGCGCGACGATTGATGCTATCCATAATGGTGCACTCTCTCTTCTGCAATCTAACCATACAATTTTATTAGCTCCAACACGCACGCATTGCTCTGCAGCTGATTCGATTACATCTATCTCCTTCTGTTTGTCTGTTGCGCCGTCAATACCGACTAAAAGTATTTGCTTAAATGCCATTGTAGGAGTGTAAATCTGCTTCAAGCTACCTTTTTTTCCATTAAAGTTGGTAACCTTTGAGAGAGTGATTAATTGGTCCCGCAAAGCTTCATCGAGGTTCTTGAGTTCACACTCGAGATTACCTTTGCTTATAAAAATTATGCAATCCGACTTTATTTTGAACGGACTAGCTGCAGATGAAGTAAACTTCATGAATTCGACCTGATTAAGCTAAAAGTAACTAATGTTGGACAAGATACCAGTTTGTTTAAACTTACCCAAGGTTTCTTGAGGATAATTCATTGATTATTTTTCGATATATTTTACGTGAGGTTTTAATGTCGACTTTAGCTGTGTGCACAATTTTATTAATGATCCTAATAAGCGGTAGGTTAGTAAAATACATGGCTAAAGTGGCTTCTAGCACAATGGATGTCGGTGCAATGATTGCACTTTTAGGCTACAGAATTCCTGGATTGTTAGAACTTACGTTACCCTTGGCGTTCTTTCTCGCGCTTTTGTTGTGTCTTGGCCGAATGCATGCTGACAACGAAATTAGTGTTCTAAATGCATGTGGAGTTTCGGAGCGGAGACTGCTTGGATATGTTCTTTTAGTCGCAAGTTTGTTTGCTATCGGCGTTGCTTATCTGAGCTTGATTTTGTCTCCCTTAGGCATGCAACGCGCTGCGCTTGTCGCTGAGGCGCAAAGATCTCGGGGAGTTTTTGATGAGGTTATAGCTGGTAAATTTTATCCATTTCGCGATGGAGATGGTGTCATTCATGCAGATGATGTAACCGCTGAACAGGCGCTCGGCAACGTATTTTTAGTGCTGTCCACTATCTCATCTGCCACATTGAGTGCGCCAGCAATTGTGGTATTTGCAAAAGCGGCTGAACAACAAAATACTGATTACGATACAAAAACATATATCGTCTTAAACGAAGGCCTGAGATACGAGGGAGTTCCGGGAAGCACAAATTATCACATTACTGAATTTGAAGAATATGGGATACGTCTTTCCGAAAGTCAACCCTACGAAGAGCGAGTCAATCTAGAGTCAATATCGACTTCTGATTTGATGATTTCTAGGGAAGTCGATCATAATGTGGCATTACAGTGGCGACTTTCAATACCTCTGATGATGTTTGTTGTAGCGCTTTTGGCGTGGCCTCTAAGTCGCGCGAAACCTCGACAAGGACAATATTCAAAACTTCTTCCGGCAATTCTGCTGTATTTGTTTTACTTGGTTGGGTTAAACGCACTACGCGGATCGATTGAGTCTGGAGTGGTGCCATCTTGGGTAACTCTTCTGCCGATGCATTGTCTTTTAATAATGTTTGCATTGGTTCTAATTTTCCGCGGTTCATTCAAGCGTTATCGAGCACACATACGGTCGAAATAGATATGAAAATTTTATCACGTCATATCGCTAGCTCAGTATTCTCAGCAATAGTTCTTTCCTTAGTTGTGGTTGTCGGTATTGATGCAATTTCCGCGATTGTTGATGAATTAGACTCTATTAGAAACAACTACAAGCTCGAAGATGTTTTTGTTTATGTAGCGACGAGCCTCCCATCTCGTATATATGAATACATCCCGATCTCTACCCTGATAGGTTGCCTGTTTGGCTTAGGACAATTAGCCGACAGAAGCGAGATCGTCATTATGCGCGTTGCGGGTGTATCCACTACAAAAATTGTATTCTTCGTTATTCGTCCAGCTCTATTTTTTGTTTTTCTTGGTCTGGTCTTGGGCGAATATTTCGCACCATATCTTGATCAGCTTGCAAAAGGCCAACGAGAATATTTGCGTAAGGGAGATCTAGAAGTTGATTCTAATTCCGGTCTTTGGATTAGAGAGGGGAACGAATTTATGCATTTTAATGCAGTATTTCCGGGCGGTGTGTTATTCGGAGTGACTCGTTTTGAGTTCGACAAAAATCTGAAATTAGTTCAAGTAAGTTACTCGTCTCGCGCTTCGTATAACAGTGTTGGCAAAGTATGGGTAGAGGAGAATGTCTCCCTCACTCGGTTCTATCCCGAGCAATTAGAGACAGACAAATTAATTACTCGTGATTGGAATTCAGATCTCAGTCCTCAACTACTGGTGGTCAATATTTTGCCTCCAGACAAGTTATCGATCTCTACGTTGTATTACTATGTAAACTTTTTGAAAGATCAGGGTGTGTCTGCGGATATCTATGAACTAGCTTTTTGGCGCAAGGTATTGCAGCCATTCGTTATACTTGGCTTGGTTTTGCTCGGAATATCATTTGTTTTTGGTCCTCTTCGAGGCTCTTCAATAGGTTCTAAGATCTTTGCGGGAGTTTTAGTAGGTGTCGTTTTTAATATTTTTCAGGACTTACTCGGTTCAACAAGTGTTGTGGTAGGGTTTTCGCCATGGTTAGCGGTAACAGCGCCTATTTTACTCTGTGCTTTATGTGGAATCTTTTTTCTTGTAAAAATTAAATAGTTTAAATTTCTAGGGAACAGCTTTTATACGCTCTAACGCATCATGCCAGCCAGAAAGCTTAATTTGACGCTTTTGGCTACTCATTTGGGGTATAAAACGGTGTTGGTATTTCCTGTTTTTCGCAAAGTGTTTTTGTGTAGGCCAAAACCCAATTTTTGATGCGGCAAGCCAAGCAGCCCCGAGCGCTGAGGTTTCAGTTACAATGGACCGCTCTATCGGAATTTGGAGAATATCTGCCAGAAATTGCATAGACCAGTTGCTTTTAGACATCCCGCCATCAACTCGAAGTGAACTTATTGGAGAATCATGTATGTCTCGCTGCATAGCTCCTATAAGATCAAAGGTTTGATAGCACACTGATTCGAGCGCCGCGCGAGCGATTTCTTTTTTCCCCGTAGAAAGCGACATACCAAGGACCGCCCCTCTCGCCTTTGTATCCCACCAAGGCGCTCCGAGCCCCGAAAAAGCTGGTATTAGATAAACCAAATCATCAAGATTGGACGATTCCGCTAGTTTGTCATACTCATCGGGCGATTCAGTAAAATGTAGCCCGTCCCTAAGCCAGTTTATGACAGCTCCAGCCATAAATATAGATCCTTCGATTGCATAATTAACATTACCGCTGATTCGATATGCAATAGTAGTAATTAGTTTGTTATCCGAGCAGGCGCGCTCATACCCCGTATTTAAGAGGCAAAAACATCCGGTCCCATAAGTCGATTTGATCATTCCTCTCGTGAAGCAAGCTTGGCCCAAAGCTGCAGCTTGTTGGTCACCTGCAACACCATATATGTCTATGCTTGTACCCAAAATTGATGAATGGGTTGAGCCAAAATAGGCATTACAGTCTCGAACCTCGGGGAGAAGATTTTTTGGAATATCGAAGAGCTCAAGTAGTTCGCTATCCCAATCTTGACAATTTATATTTAACAACATGGTTCTCGATGCATTTGTTATATCTGTCGCATGAACTGCACCATTAGTAAGATTCCATAAAAGCCAGCTGTCAATGGTTCCAAAAGCCAGATCGCCCCTATTGGCAGCAGATCGAGCACCATTAACATTAGCCAGTATCCATGAGATTTTAGATGCTGAAAAATATGGATCTAAAATCAAACCGGTTTTATCTTGTATAACTTTTGAAAAATCTCTCGACTCCAATAATTTACAATCCTCTTCAGTTCGTCTGTCGAGCCAAACAATTGCATTATAAATAGGCCTACCAGTTTTGCGATTCCAAATAACTGTTGTTTCACGTTGATTTGAAATTCCCATCGCCGCAATTCGTGTGCTTGATAACCCTGCGATTTTGATAGTCTTCCGAAGGGTCTCTTGCGTGTTTTGCCATATTTCCACGGGGCTTTGTTCAACCCAAGCGCTCTTTGGATAATATTGTTGAGTATTAATCTGGTATTGTGATGTGATATTACGTAATTTGTCGAATAAGATGGATCGAGAAGATGTAGTGCCCTGATCAATGGCGAGAATAAAATCTTGCTTGTTTGGTATGGCTATTTTTCTTTCTCTCATCCAAAGCACCTTAGTTTTTAAGTAATATTACACTCTCAAATTTTTTTTTAAAAATTTGGTTATGTGCTTTTTAAGCAGACAATCTCCGTATCACTTGCCATATCCTGCCAGCTTGATTTTTTCGGAGTGAGATAACGCCAAAAAAAACCTAGCCCAAAAAAAGCGAAAGCGAATGAAGCTACTACGATTCGCAGTATGCATTGTTTTGGGCTGGGTAGTTTACCATTAACATCTTGTAATTTTATTCGCCATGTTTTCATACCAAGAGTTTGACCTTGTTTGCGCCAACAAAGATAAAAATAGCTGCTTATTGAGACATAAAGCCCCAACAATGTAATAGTTTTGGTCAGAGGGTTGTACTGATAATGCAAGGCTACCTCATTTCCTAACAACACTACTTTCACGATTACGATTAAAACACCATAGCTCATCGCAATTGCAAATATTAGGAAAGAGTCATAAATCAAACTAGCGAAGACGCGCAAGAGTCCCGGTTGTATTGGTTCTGAGGATGCTCTATCTAACTCTATTTGTTTGTCCATGACGTTTTTTTTTCTTCCGATACTGAATTATATGGTTAGTCATGCTTCGACACAAAAGGAGTTTTAGCTTGGACAAACAAGGTGTCGTATTATGTTGTTTACATTGCGATATCTTGTTTAATTATATTTGAGGGAAACATATGACTTGGTTTTTCGGAATCCATGCAATTGAGACAATATTAAAGGTCTCACCTGAACGAATCAGGGAAATTCATCTTTTGAAGGGAAGACGTAATGTTCGATTTAAGACCATAGAGGACATGGCAGTCCGGCAGAACGTGTCCTTACAATACTCGTCATCAAAATTTCTTGATGAAAAAGTCAATGGAAAGCACCAAGGTATTATAGCAAATTGTGTTGAGCTCTCTCCCAAAAACGAACAATTTGTTTATTCCTTGCTGAAAGAAAGATCTGAGAAAAGTTTTTTTTTAATGCTCGACGGTGTAACAGATCCACATAACCTCGGTGCCTGCTTGCGTACTGCGGAATGCGCGGGGGTGGATGCTTTAATTGTACCGCGTGATAATGCGGTTGGGTTGACTCCAACTGTAAGAAGAGTTTCTTGTGGAGCTGCAGATACCGTTCCAATGGCATTCGTTACCAATTTATCGAGGACTTTAACAAAGCTTAAACAAGAAGGCATGTGGGTAGTTGGAGCCTCACAAGATGCGCCGGCATCAATTTTTAATCAAAATCTCACGGGCCCTTTACTCTTAGTCATGGGCTCAGAGGGGAGAGGGCTCAGAGCACTGACAAAAAAAAATTGTGATTTTTTTGTACAAATTCCAACATTTGGCGAAATAAGTAGTTTGAACGTCTCCGTAGCCGCTGGAGTCGTACTTTATGAGGTGGTACGACAGCGCTATTTTTTGGAACCTAAATGATACCTAATTTTAAGTGTCTGTAGATAGTTTATACTTCCTTGCAAGAACATATCCTAACTATTATAATCACGCGCGCTCCGGAGTTCGGTGGCATGTATTGTAGAACTCAGTATGTGGGATTAGATTAGGGTTAAACACAGCAAGTTTTTTATGTAACCTCCTTGTTTTACCTAAAAAACAGAATGTATGAGTTTTAAGGAAACACAGATACCGAAAGGAGAGAAAGTGCGTCATTACGAAATAGTTTTTTTGGTACACCCGGATCAAAGCGAGCAGGTGCCTGGGATGGTCGAAAGGTATACTTCTGCCGTTTCCTCAGGTGGGGGAAGTGTGCACAGGCTTGAAGACTGGGGGCGTCGCCAATTGGCATATCCGATTAATAAAATACATAAAGCACACTATATCTTGATGAATATTGAGTGTAATAAAATTGTCTTGGATGAGTTAAATTCAACGTTTCGTTACAACGACGCAATTCTGCGAAGTATGGTGTTGAAGCGGTCTGAGGCGATCACCTCTGAATCAGCTATTATGAGCCACGAAAATGTAGAAAAAGCGGAGCGTGAAATGCGAGAATCACGCGCGCTTTCGAAGGCCAAACAGGATCAAGATATGGGAGAAATTAGCGTTCCACATTCTAAAAATGAAACCCTTAATCAGGATCCACCAGATAAAACACAAACATTATCTGAACAATTGATGGATGCGGACTCTACTAGAGACAAAGGAGAATTCGATGGCTAAATTTGTCAGGAGAAGAAAGTTTTGTAGGTTCACTGCGGAGGGCACGACAGAGATAGATTACAAAGACCTAGAGACATTGAAGGCTTATGTCTCTGAGACTGGAAAAATTGTACCTAGTCGTATTACAGGCACTAAAGCTCGATACCAAAGAGAGCTGTCAGAAGCAATCAAGCGCGCGCGCTACGTAGCACTACTTCCATTTACCGACAGCCATAGTTAGCTTCAAAGCACTGATGCGTTCGCTTGCTCACTTTATTATGCGGGGAAGGGCTCATGCTTGCGGAGTGGCTTTGGTAGGATACCTCTTACCGTTAATTAGTCAGGTCACCGTTGGTTTGGTTTCTCTCAGAAAAGGGTTTATAGAGGGATCAGTTGTAGCTCTTTGGGCATCGTTGCCAATCATATTGTCTTGGTTTGTAGGTAATTTTGATGAGCATGATGCTAATAGATTACTCATTCTGGTATCGACTTCCATCCTGTTCATAACAGTAGTTGGTGCACAAATACTTCGAGTAACCTCCTCGTGGCAATGGACTATTTGTGGAATAGTTTTTTTTTTCGATGAGTGTTGTCCTGATTCTGTCAAAGTGGTTCTCAGAAGGGGTGGATGCATTAATTAGCAACTTTATAATTTGGCTACCCGATACGTATCAAATTGTGACACAGCCATTGGAACAACAAAAACTTTGGCTAGTATCTGGGTTGATGACTTTTAGCATATTCTCTACGGTCATATGCTTGTTGATATCAAGATGGTGGCAGTCTCAGTTGTACAATCCTGGAGGGTTCCAAAAAGAATTCCATAACTTGCGTTTAAATAATCGGTTGACTCAAGGATTAGTTTTAAGTGCAATTCTAGGAGTAGTCCTTATCCGAGACAGTTTTATGCTGGTGCAGTTGCTTCTGGTTCCACTTTTAATCTCAGGAATATCTTTGGTGCATTGGACCGTGCAGCAGATGAGGCTGAGTTCAGGATGCTTAGTAATAATGTACGTAGCTCTTTTGATGTTCAGTCCGATTTTTCCATTTATGATTGCGTGTTTAGGCGCGGTGGATAGTCAGTGCCGTTTGCGATTAAAATTAGAGTCTAATTTTGAGCCCCCCCCGAAATAAGTAGGAGTTGATTATGAATGTTATTCTTTTAGAAAAATTAGGACGCTTCGGTGGCGTGGGTGATCGCGCTACTGTTAAAGCCGGATTCGCGAGAAATTATTTGATTCCCCGTGGCAAGGCAGTTTTCGCGACTGAAGAAAATATAGCTGAATTTGAGTCTCGACGCGCGGATTTAGAGGCCAATGAGATGCAAAAGTTGGAGTCAGCGAGGGCAAAGGCTAAGTTTGTATCTGAATTGGGTGATGTAGTGATTAAAGCAATTGCCGGTGACGAGGGAAAACTATTCGGCTCGGTGGGGGCTCGTGATATTGCAGATGCCATTAATCAATTGGGGGGTGAGGTTGGTCGCGGCGAGATTAGTATGCCTGATGGCAGTATTAGACAAACAGGACATTTTGAAATTGAGGTAGTACTTCATCCAGACGTGCGCCAATCAATACAAATTTTGATTGAAGCAGAGTAGCTTTCTTGGACGTTGAAATTAGGATATTTTCTATGGTTGAGTCATTAATTCAAGCTGTCATTGAAGCCCAGTGAACCAATTGGACACTGGCGAGATGTTCAGCTCGGAATCTACGGCCAACCAGCCGCCACCTCATTCGGTGGAGGCAGAACAAGCGGTACTGGGAGCACTGATGCTTAAGAATGATGCATTCGATGGTACGTTAGAGGTGCTATCGAAAAGCGATTTCTATGTTAAAGATCATCAGCTGATTTTTGCTGCGATGACGGAGCTTTCCGCAGATCAACAACCATTCGATCCGATTACTTTATCTGAATCACTTAAAAATAATAACGATCTTGGAGTAATTGGAGGCTCCGAATACTTATTCGAACTCGCGCAAAACACCCCAAGCTCTGCAAATATTCAGGCTTACACGCAAATTGTTTTGGAGCGCTCAATATTACGCCAGCTCATTTACGCAGCCAGCGAGATTGTTCGTAAAGGTTACCATCCATTAGGGTTGGATAGTTCGAAGCTTCTTTCAGAGGCTGAGAAAAGGCTTCAGGACATAATTGAAAATCGTCCCAAGAAAGGCGGTCTCATTGAAATTAATTCTTTGTTACGGGACGCTGTTTCGCGCCTTGATGAACTTTCTAACAATGACTCAGAGATTACAGGCATTAGTACAGGATTCAATGATCTCGACAAAATGACATCTGGATGGCAAAAGTCTGATCTGATTATAATTGCTGGCCGTCCTTCTATGGGGAAGACTGCTTTTGCGATGAATATGGTCGAACACGCTGTGTTTCAGCAACAACGTCCTGTGCTGGTGTTTTCGCTAGAAATGCCCGCGAATCAGCTAATCACACGTTTGTTATCATCGATAGGTCGGATAGATCAGACTCGTATGCGCACTGGTAATTTGGACGGTGATGATTGGCCCCGTCTGAGTGATGCGGCAAAGAAACTTAAGGATCGTGCCCTTTTTATTGATGATACTGCCGGGATTACTCCTCTCGAGATTCGCAATAGGATTAAGCAATTTTCTCGGGAGAGATTTCAAAATCTTCGAGCTACTCATCCCGAAGAGAACGATGAAGATGAAATGATGCTACAGTCGCAACCAGCGATGGTGATGGTCGATTATCTACAATTAATGTCTGGAAGCAGCGCCGCTGAGGGAAGAGTCCAGGAGATTTCACAAATATCTCGAGAGCTAAAAAACATTGCTAGAGAATGCGAATGTCCCGTTTTAGCATTGTCTCAATTAAGCCGAAATGTGGAGCAGCGTCCCAATAAGCGCCCTATTAATTCTGACCTTCGCGATTCTGGAGCTATCGAACAAGATGCTGATGTAATCGTTTTTTTGTACAGGGATGAAGTTTATAATGAAGATAGCGAAGACAAAGGGCGAGCTGAAATTATTATTGGTAAACAGAGAAACGGACCGATTGGGACATGTCAACTAACTTTCCTTGGGCAATATACTCGGTTTGAAAATTATAGTAACAAATACTCTGGAAGAGATTAGTTACTCATTAGTTAGAGCTATGTGATGTGCTTATCTTTCGATCCATAAAACATATTAGGTCTCAATTACAGCCACACCACGAGCGTGGCCAACGTGTCAGTCTCGTTCCAACCATGGGTAATCTTCACGGGGGGCATATATCTTTAATAGAGCAGGCGAAAGCACAAAGTGACATTGTGGTGTGCTCTATCTTCGTTAACTCACTTCAGTTTGCGTTAACGGAAGAATGGGATCAATACCCTAGAACATTTGAGACGGATTGTCAGAAATTAAGAGCGATCGGCTGTGATTATCTTTTTGCTCCAGATGATGGTGAAATGTATCCAAACGGACTTGCGACTCAGAGTAGGGTGGTTTGCCCGTCTTTTACGGATATTCTTTGTGGACGTAGTCGCCCAGGACATTTCGAAGGGGTGACCACGGTCGTAAGCAAGCTTTTCAACATAATTCAACCTGATGAGAGCGTCTTTGGATTGAAGGATTTCCAACAAATTTCGGTAATAAGACGAATGGTGGAGGATATGTGTTTACCGATTAAGATAGTGGGAGGTGCGATTTGTAGGGAGCCGGATGGCTTGGCAATGAGTTCACGAAATGTCTTTATCAGATCGTATGAGCGTCCAAAGGTGACGGTCCTCAAGGAAAGTTTGTTCGAAGTAGGACAAAGTCTTGCGGAGGGCGATAAGGATTTTTGTGGCCTTGAGCGGCACGCGTCAAAAAGGATTAAACAACTAGGCTTTGAGGTGGATTATATTTCAGTTCGCAATAGCCTAACATTGGAAGAGGCTGCGATTAATGATCGGGACCTCATTGTGCTCGGTGCGATGTTTACTAAATCTGCGAGATTGATTGATAACTTCATAATTCGGCTTGATAATAAGAGTCGCGATGATAGTGAAGAGAAAAAGTAGGGGGTTTATAGATGTTGTTAACATTTTTGAAATCTAAATTACACATGGCATCGGTCACTGGCGCAGAACTGATGTATGATGGTTCTTGTGCAATAGACGCCAATTTGCTTGCCGCCGCGAAAATGTCTGAGTTTGAGCAAATCGACATCTATAATGTGACGAACGGAAAGCGCTTTACGACCTACATAATTTGCGCGAGAGCAGGTTCTGGGATCATCTCTATGAACGGGGCGGCAGCACGCAAGTGTCAAATAGGTGATCGAATTATTATCGCAACATATGCTAGTTACGATGGTGCTGCGACTGCGCATCGGCCAAGACTGGTTTATCTTCGCTCTGACAACAGTATAGAACGTCAAGACGGTTGACTTCATCGTAGTCCTCACTGATGGATAGATTGCGATCAGCCCTAGGTGCTTTTTTATAAATCCATAGCGATTAAATTCTTGCATTGACTAGCTGGCGAAATTTGTTATTCTAGTTTTGGTAAGAACAAAAAAGTTTTTGTAGTTCTTTTTTGACAGATTGGCACAACCCATGGTCACAGGTCATCAACGGAAGTATCCTCCGTATTGAGAGGAAACTCGGTGGTTGAGACGCTTATTTGCGTTTCCGCCGCACTTCGCAGCTGGCGAATATCTCTTGAAAGCCACCAGATGGATAACATATTCGATGCCTAACTGAAACAAGATATAAGGAGTCGTCTTGGAAAAGCTATCAGGGGGGGAAATAATCGTGAGCGCATTGCGTGATGCGGGCATCCAATACGTTTGGGGCTATCCGGGAGGTGCTGCATTACATATATACGACGCTCTCTTCCGACAGGAGGCCGTTCATCATCTTTTAGTGAGACATGAACAGGCAGCCATTCACGCCGCCGATGGTTTCTCTCGTGCGACTGGTATGGTTGGCACCGCATTGGTAACCTCGGGTCCAGGCGCTACTAACGCCATCACAGGCATAGCTACCGCCTATATGGACTCAATCCCAATAGTAGTTATTTCTGGGCAAGTGCCACTGCATAAAATCGGTCAAGATGCATTTCAAGAAACGGATATGATAGGGGTGTCCAGACCAATAGTAAAACATAGCTTTCTAGTGACTCGGACTGAGGATATTGCCGATGCGATAGCTAAAGCATTCTATATCGCGTCAACAGGCCGCCCGGGCCCAGTGGTTGTGGATATTCCAAAAGATATTACAGATCCTGACTACAAGATTCCATATAATTGGCCGGGCCCTATTAATATGCGGTCCTACCAGCCCGCTGAGAAAGGTCACAGGGGGCAAATAAAACGTGCTGTCCAAAAGTTAGTTGAGGCTCGGAAACCGGTTATATACTCGGGCGGTGGAGTTATTATAGACAATGCGTCAGATGATCTCGTAAATCTGGTTAGACAACTAAACTTTCCCATAACCAGCACATTAATGGGACTTGGAGCGTTTCCTGGTACAGACCCCTTATTCCTAGGAATGTTAGGAATGCATGGGACATATGAGGCCAATGCCGCAATGCATGAGGCTGATGTGATCCTAGCGGTAGGTGCTCGTTTTGATGATCGCGTAACGAACGAACTTGACAAATTTTGCCCTGAGGCAGTTATTATTCATATTGATATAGATCCGACCTCGGTGTCGAAAAATATCGATGCTCACATTCCCATAGTAGGTGGTTGTTCCACAGTATTGAGAGAAATGCTGAGCCTAATAAAGAAATCTAGCAAAAATGATGATAGTGATATCTCTCCTTGGTGGAAAAAAATTAATCAGTGGCGCAACAAATATGGGATTTATACCGCACCCCGTCACACAGCTAGTTCTGGGCGTTTGATTAAGCCTCAAGATGTGATACGAGCATTGTACGATATAACTGATGGTGATGCTTATGTGACATCTGACGTTGGTCAACATCAAATGTTTGCCGCTCAATACTATCTCTTTGACAAACCGCGGCAGTGGATCAATTCAGGAGGTTTGGGGACTATGGGCTTTGGGTTGCCTGCAGCTATGGGAGTTCAACTTGCATTTCCAGAGGCCGATGTAGCTTGCGTAACCGGCGAGGGAAGCATCCAGATGTGCATTCAGGAATTATCTACATGCTCTCAACACAGGCTACCAATTAAAATTATAAATCTCAATAATTCTGCGTTGGGAATGGTACGCCAGTGGCAGGACATGAATTATAGCGGACGATACGCCGAGAGTTTATATGAAAATTCACTACCTGACTTTGTTGCTTTAGCCGAGGCTTACGGTCACGTGGGTATGCGTGTTCAGCAGATAAATGATTTAGTGCCAATGATGGAGAAGTGTTTTTCACTCAAAGATAGATTAGTTTTTATGGATATTGATGTTGATCCAGAGGAACACGTTTATCCAATGCAAGTGCCCGGTGGTGCCATGCGGGACTTATGGTTGAACAAAAATGAGAAAAGCTAATGAGAAGGATTATTTCAGTATTATTGGAGAATGAGTCGGGAGCTCTGTCGCGGGTGGTAGGACTATTCTCCCAGCGAGGATATAATATCGATACGCTGACAGTTGCTCCAACTGAGGATGAGAGCTTGTCGCGACTAACCCTCACGACGACGGGTGATGAACGCATGGCGGAGCAGATAGTAAAACAACTTCATAAGCTAATTGACACTTTGAAAGTAAATGAATTAACACAAGGATCTTTTGTTGAGCGAGAATTGTTGCTTATTAAAATTGCCGCCTCTGAGAGTTACTCTCGCGCTGAGATTATGAGATGTGTTGAGATTTTTAGGGGAAACATTGTGGATGTAACCGCGGCGACTTTTACGTTACAGTTGCTTGGCAATAGTGAAAAATTAGACGCATTCTTAGAGGCAATAAAACATATTGGAAGTATTGAAGTAGTTCGTAGTGGCGTAGTGGGTGTCGCGCGAGGAGATAAATTTTTGAGGCAGTAATTGGATAAAACGGGTGAAATAATGAAAGTTTATTACGATAAGGATTGTGATTTATCTCTTGTAAAAAGTCTTAAGGTTGCGGTTATTGGTTACGGCTCCCAGGGTAATGCTCATGCAAATAACCTTAAGGATTCAGGGGTTAAGGTTATTGTGGGCTTGAGAAAAAATTCTCTTTCCGCCGATAAAGCACGGGCTGCGGGATTAGAAGTGCGAGAAGTGGCCGAAGCCGTGTTATGGGCTGACTTGGTAATGATTCTGACTCCTGACGAATTTCAATCAGACCTATATAAGGTAGAAGTGGAGCCTAATATTCGCGTGGGCGCCACGCTCGCGTTTGCGCATGGATTTTCTATCCACTTCAACCAAGTCGTTCCAAGAGCCGATCTCGATGTCATAATGATTGCTCCTAAAGCGCCGGGTCACACGGTACGAAATGAATTTGTGCAAGGGGGGGGTATTCCAGATCTGATTGCAATTCACCAGGATGCTTCTGGACGAGCAACAGACGTGGCCTTGTCTTATGCTTCTGGTATTGGTGGAGGGCGTACTGGAATTATTGAAACTACGTTTAAAGATGAAACTGAGACAGACCTTTTCGGAGAGCAAGCAGTTCTTTGTGGTGGCGCGGTTGAACTAGTCAAGGCCGGTTTCGAGGTGCTCACGGAGGCAGGCTACGAGCCTGAAATGGCTTATTTTGAGTGTTTACATGAGCTGAAATTGATTGTTGATTTAATGTATCAAGGTGGTATTGCGAACATGAACTACTCTATATCAAACAATGCTGAATTTGGTGAGTATATTACCGGTCCCACTATTATTAATGACGCTTCAAAAGCTGCAATGAGAGAGGCGCTGAAACAAATTCAAAATGGCGAATATGCAAAAATGTTTATCACGGAGGGTTCTGCAAATTACCCTGTTATGACGGCAAACAGGCGTAACAACTCAGCCCATGAGATTGAAAAAGTCGGTACTAAGCTTCGTAAGATGATGCCATGGATTTCTAAGAATGCACTAGTAGACAAAAGCAAAAATTGATTAAAGATTATGACTAAATAAATTTGACTGTAACAGTTCTTCAGTGATGAATGTTAAATCAGAAGCCTCTCTAACCATGACATCAAATTCTAGGGTAATTATTTTAGATGGCGGGATAAACTTCCGAGACATCGGTGGTTATACAAGTCGAGATGGACGACTTGTGAGGTGGCGTAAAGTTTTAAGAAGCGGTCATCTCTCAAATCTAACAGATAACGACAAAATAACTTTGCTAAATATTGGAGTGAATCAAGTACATGATTTCCGTCGCGAAGAAGAACAAAACCGACAACCGAGCAAAGAATTGGGTGCGAAAACTATCAATGACTATCATATATCTATTGGAAGTATGTCGAAGTTTTGGGATGCTCTTTCGAGGGGTGGTTTGACCAGCTCCTCATCACACAGCTTAGTAGTAAACGGGTATAAAAGTTGCATCGACGAGGTCGCACCAGCTTATCGCCGCTTCATGCATTTAATCCTTAAGAACGCTGAAGGGGTTAGTCTTATTCATTGCGCCGCAGGGAAAGATCGAACTGGATTAGCTGCAGCTCTAATTTTGGCAGCTTTGGATGTGCCAGATGAAACTATTATTGACGATTATCTTTTGACTAAGACATATTTTGATACAGATAATTTAATTAATATTGTCGAGGGGCACCTGCGCACTTCTGAGGTGTCATTTTGGAAAAGAGAATGGTTAGAGCCCTATTGCTCGGTACATCGGGATAATATTGAGACATTTTTATTAGCTTTAAAGCAAAACTATGGAAGTCTTGAAAACTATCTGGATAAAGCACTTTATTTTGGAGAGTCACACCGGAGATCGTTAAGAAAAGCATTTCTGAATTAACATAAATTTACCAAAAACAGTGTAAGTTGGGTTCTGCTTGTGCTAACTTCATACTAGAGCAAGCTTATAATTTGGGCTTCCGGAGATGATGAATAGTGGAAGAAGAGCGAATAATTAAAATGCGACATGTGCAAACGGATGTATTGGACCATCCAAGAGTGCGTCGAAAAAAAGGCATTTATTTGTTGCCCAATTTGCTGACCACTGGAGCCCTTTTTTGTGGTTTCTATGCGGTTTTGACTGGATTTAGTGGTCAGCATGAGTGGGCATGTATGGCAGTTTTTGCTGCCCTATTCTTTGATGGTCTAGATGGCAAAGTGGCACGACTGACTCAGACTGAAAGTGACTTTGGTGCTCAGTACGATAGTCTTGCCGACATGGTCTCCTTTGGCGTAGCGCCGGCAGTGATCGCTTATGGATGGGGTTTGAATAACTTAGGGAAACTTGGTCTTGCCGCGGCTTTCGTTTTTACATCTTGCGCCGCGCTCCGTTTAGCGCGTTTCAATGTTCAGTCGGGCTTGAGAGAG
Organism: Porticoccaceae bacterium; assembly: GCA_002731695.1. Taxonomy (GTDB): domain Bacteria; phylum Pseudomonadota; class Gammaproteobacteria; order Pseudomonadales; family Porticoccaceae; genus TMED48. Next base: position 29,212 of record PCCK01000024.1, on the reverse strand, counting down.
TCCTCATTTCGAAGTTTTATTGGGCTTCCGAGTCCTGCCGCTGCCGCTCTAGTGGTGGGTTTAGTTTGGTCAACTCATTTGCTGGAAACATCTGTTTCCCTCAATGTAATGGGGACTTTAGTTACAGTCAGCGCTGGATTGTTGATGGTTTCAAGTTTTAAATATCCTAGTTTTAAACAAATTGATTTTCGTGGTAAGGTCCCGTTTTTTGTTATTTTTTGTATGGTAATGGCGTTTGTGTTGATTTCTATAGATCCGCCTAGGATATTATTCATGGTTGCGGTGTTGTTTTGTTTTTATGCTCCCGCTCGTTGGTCATGGGATTTATTCCAGTCAAAATTCTGGAGGCACGAGAGTGAAACTAACGATTGAGATGAGGACTCACAGAGAATTTTAGGTGCATAGACTTCGAAATTATTATCTTCGATGTCTGAGAGTAACTCAGTATTTGCCACTTCAGACGAAAAAAGAAATTGGAGATCATAGGTGTAGTTCGGGGAGCATTCTACGGACATCATGTGTTGCGCAAAATGGCACGCATAAACGGCTTGGAACGAAAATCGGCGAGTTATCTCAGNCGACCCGGCAAACTCGCGTAAAAAAATTCAATACGGGCGATTATAAAATATCAAAAAAANANAACTCCTTGCCGGTCAGTCTTGCTGCNCAACAGATAGATAATCTTCTTATTGTTTGCGAAGTTGTAGATGGGTTGCTCAGCGATAACGAAATTAAGCTNCTAAAAAATATACTATGGTCGTTGGAGGTTTGCACCGATATACTGAATTTAAAAGAGATTAATTTACCGAATATTCCTAGTGCGCTGGATGATAATTTTTTGAAATCGGTATTTGAACAGATTGGTGGTGACCTCGGTGTTACGTCAGGACTTATTCTTGGATTAAGAAATTATTGGCGGACATCAGTGACAACGGATCGAAGGGGTACCTCTCTGAACCGCTTTGAATTATTAAACGGAATTAAAATAGCATCAATTTCTGATCTTACGACAATGCTGAGGGAGCCGAGGGAGAAAAAGCGAGCATGGGATATACTTAGATCGAGATCTGAAATTGGACAAACAGCATTTAACCGACACTAATAAAAACTGGTGTATTTTGCCGATGCAACTTATGCATTTGCATTCGGTTACCTCGATAGAGCAATTAGTTTCACCTGGTCCATGGAGGCTGTCTCAGTTTAGAGACAGCCTAAAAGATCATAATGGAAGTGTTTTAGTGGTTGGAGAGTATGTGCGCGGATTCACGATATATACAGTCGGTGTGGAACATGCTGACCTACTTAACATAGGACTCGAGCCTTCGTTTCAGGGCCAAGGTTTTGGACGTCTGTTACTCAAATCGATGATCTGGCAAATGCCCGCGGAAATAAAAAAAATTATGCTCGAGGTCAGAGTAACTAACTGGAAAGCGATTCAATTTTATAAGGCCATGGGTTTCAAGAAGATAGACCTGCGAAAAGACTATTATTTAAATTCTAAGGAACAAACTAGTGAGAGTGCTCTAGTAATGCTTCGACTATTGCCATAACAAAAATGGCCTTTTGTGCTGAATAATAAGATCTGATTTAATTTGGGTAGACTAGTTGAATTGAACATAGTTTCGTTCTTCGTTTAGAATTTTTTTTTACGGCTTGTTTTTTTATCAAAAGACTAAATGGTTTTAGGTATATGTGCGAAAGGTTGTCAGCTCGGTTGAATCAATTTATTCGTCAAGGATTAGTGAGTGGTTGTGTTTGGGGGCTCCGAACTGCCGCAGGCGACTGGAGTGTCACGGAGTCAAATGTAAACAGCACTTTTGAAGTAATGCCGTTTTGGTCTAGTGAATATGAGGCGGAAAAAGTCTGTCATCAAGAATGGCGTCTATATTCAGCAACGCCAATTGATTTGGAAGAGTTTTTGGAGGATTGGCTGCCGGGCATGGACCAAGATTACTTACAGGTAGGCGTTAATTGGTGCTTAGATCTTCAAGGAGATGAGATTGCTCCTCTGGATCTGATGGAACTATTTGCGAGTAAATTAGATTAGGCTTCTTCCGCATACAAATATTGTTTTAATTTTTTTGGAATACTAATAAAAGTAATGTTCCCGAGGAGTGATTTAAAATTATGTTCTTAATCCCATTCTATTCACGTCATCATAATGGCTTTACAATAAATAAAGATCAAGGCAGTAAGTTTGCTAAAGAAGTCTGTAACGATTTTAATCCTCTCCATGACGTTGAAAACAAACGTTTTTGTGTTCCCGGAGATTTGTTATTTGCATTAACGCTCAAAGAATACGGGATAAGTCAAAAGATGTGTTTTTCATTTTGCGAGATGCTTTCGGCAGCTATCCCCGTGAGCTTTAAAAACGATGTCAGGCAAAAAATAAAGATTGTAGATGAAAATGGAAATAAGTATCTTGGGGTCGATGTTGGCGGCCGTGTAAATAATCATGTTGGTTCGGTGAAAAGTTTGATTTTAAGTTATGTTCGTTTTTCAGGGGAAAACTTTCCAAATATCCTCGTTCCACTTATGGCGGAGAATGGAGTAATGATTAACCCGTTTCGTCCATTAGTTATTTATCAATCAATGTCACTTATAATGAACGAACTAATTTTTGAGAAAGTTTCGACCGAAATAGGTGATGTGTTCATTAAAATAAGGGGTAATCGAGCCGAAGTGTCTCTTTCGTTTAGTCTTAACTCGAAAAAAAAAATAATCGGAGCTGGGACTAAAAATCTTATTATCGCTGGTGTGCGACCCTATGATAAAAGGTTGTGCAGTAAACTAGTGGACGAATATGTGAGAAAGCGGGATACTTATCTAACTCCAGAACATGCTTAAGCTACGTCTCGGGTGTTGGTTGTCTTGTCTAAAACCAACTTTAAAAAGCGTCCGGTGTAGGATGAGGCGTTGCTTGAAATATGCTCAGGAGTTCCTTGAGCAATGATTTCTCCTCCGCCTTCACCTCCCTCGGGCCCAAGATCGACGATCCAATCAGCCGTCTTTATGACCTCAAGATTATGTTCAATTACGACCACCGTATTTCCTTGGTCCCTTAACCTATGCAGAACACCCAAAAGTTGCTCAATATCATGAAAGTGTAGCCCAGTGGTCGGTTCATCTAGGACATATAGGGTCTTTCCTGTTCCTCGCTTTGACAACTCCTTACTAAGCTTTACTCGTTGTGCTTCACCACCTGAAAGCGTAGTCGCTGCTTGACCGAGCTTAATATATGACAAACCCACATCGATTAGCGTTTGCAGCTTTCTGGTGATATTTGGAATTGCCTCAAAAAACTCTCGAGCTTCTTCAATTGTCATTTCTAGTACTTGATTAATATGCTTTCCCTTATAACGAACGTCGAGTGTTTCTCTGTTGTAGCGAGTGCCTTGACAAACATCGCATGTCACATAAATGTCAGGAAGAAAATGCATTTCAACTTTTGTTACCCCATCACCTTGACAAGCCTCGCACCTACCTCCTTTCACATTAAAACTGAAACGTCCAGGAGAATATCCTCTAGAGCGCGCCTCTTGTGTCGCCGCAAATAACTCTCTTACAGGAGTGAAGATACCAGTGTATGTAGCTGGGTTTGAACGCGGAGTCCGACCTATCGGACTTTGATTTATTTCTATACATTTGTCGAGTTGTTCAAGTCCAAATATGGTGTCGTGCTCCGCGATTTTGCGCAAACTGGCGTTGTTGAGTGCTTTTGCAGCGGCCGGGTACAACGTTTCGTTAATTAACGTGGACTTTCCAGATCCGGACACACCGGTGATACATGTGAATAGTCCAAGGGGTAGTTTTAATTCTACGCTTTTGAGGTTGTTTGCTCGTGCACCTGATATGTGTAGGTACTGGTCTTTCGCTTTGCGCCTCAATGAGGGTACTGCGATTGCTCTACTGCCTGTCAAAAATTGTCCAGTGATCGAATTAGTGTTAGCACATATCTCTGTTGCCGTGCCCTCAGCGATAATTTTTCCTCCATGCACTCCCGCTCCCGGGCCAATGTCAATGATGTGATCAGCAGCTTTAATCGCGTCTTCATCATGTTCAACTACAATTACAGTATTCCCAAGATCCCGAAGTCTGAGAAGTGTATTAATTAACCGCTCATTGTCGCGCTGATGTAATCCAATAGACGGTTCATCTAGAACGTACATCACACCGACCAACCCAGCGCCTATTTGACTCGCTAGTCTAATTCTTTGTGCTTCTCCACCTGAAAGTGAGTCTGCACTGCGATCTAGGCTCAGGTAATTCAGACCAACATCCACTAAAAAAGAGAATCTCTGTCTTATTTCTTTCACGATTTTTTCAGCGATTTGACCGTCTCGACCGGGTAACTTCAGAGAATTAAAATATAAGCTGCACTCACCCACTGGAAGGCTTACGATTTCGTCAATTCTTTTGTCGTCAACGAATACATTTAGAGCCGATTTGCAAAGTCTCGCTCCAGCGCAATCAGGGCACTCGGAGCTTGTCATGTATTTTGCCAGTTCGTCTTTTAAAGCGGGTGATTCGGTTTCGCGATAACGACGCTCCATGTTGTGGATCACACCCTCAAACTTATGCTTTCTACTTAAGACCGTTCCCGCGTCGCTAACGTATTTGAAGTCGATTTCTTCGTCATCGGTCCCAAAGAGCACCTTTTCTTGAAAACTTTTAGGAAGATTTTCCCAAGGTTGATGGAGGTTAATGTCATAGTGCTGTGCTAGTGAGCTAAGCATGTTGTAGTAAAACAAAGTTCTTCTGTCCCAACCACGAACAGCTCCCTCTGATATGGATGCGGTCGGATGCTGCACTATTTGATTTACATCAAAAAATTGATGTTTACCAAGTCCGTCACATGTCTTGCAGGCGCCAAGTGGATTGTTGAAGGAAAATAGCTTTGGTTCAAGTTCATCTAAACTGTAGTTACATATTGGGCATGAAAATTTTGCGGACAACAATTGTTCTGGTTTTTCCTCATCCAAGAAGCTGATTACAGCAACCCCATCGGCTAGTCCAAGAGCTGTTTCGAAGGATTCTGCTAATCGCAAAGAATTGTTTTTGTTTACCTTAAACCGATCGACTACAACTTCAATAGTGTGCTTGTGATTCTTTTCTAAAGGAGGTGCTTCATCCAAGTCTACAACTATGCCATCGATGCGTGCGCGAATAAAACCTTGGCTGCGTAAGCCTCCAAGAAGGTTTTGGTGCTCTCCCTTTCGATCTTTTGCCACTGGTGCAAGAAGCATTAATTTGCTCCCCTCTGGGAGTCGCAGTATTTGATCCACCATTTGACTTACGGTTTGCGCTTTTAATGGACGCTGATGTTCTGGGCATCTAGGTTGACCAGTTCGAGCGTAAAGTAGCCTAAGGTAGTCATAAATCTCTGTTATTGTTCCCACCGTTGATCGGGGATTGTGCGACGTTGATTTTTGCTCTATAGAGATCGCTGGGGAAAGCCCTTCCACATGATCTACGTCGGGCTTTTCCATCATTGCCAGAAACTGGCGCGCATAAGTAGAGAGTGATTCCACGTATCTCCTCTGACCTTCTGCATATAAAGTGTCAAATGCTAGAGAGGATTTCCCTGATCCCGAGAGCCCCGTGATTACAACTAGTTTGTCACGAGGGATGTTCACATCGATATTTTTAAGGTTATGAGTACGTGCGCCGCGGACCTCAATCAAGCTCATGCCTCCTTTGCTTATACAGTGTGCGTTTGTTAACTTAAGGTTTTGAAATGTTGAGAGCTGCTTGGCCTTACTATGTGCACCGACGCAGCGACAAATTTGCTATAAGTTGTGTGTATGATTTTAGTCGCATTTTAATCTGTTTGAAATGACAAAGCCCTTTTTACCCACCTAACAAAAACATAAATTAGCCATTCGATAAGGAGTGTGAATCACCTTTATCCTTGATATGTCTACTTATCCAAAGTGGGTACTAATTGGCATGAGTAACGGATCACAACGGAGAAGTTTCTCACCTTTTTAAAGGCCTGCACAATGCATAATTTTTAGTTCTCTAATTCTGACAACTAGATTAAGTCTCTAATCAAGCCAAAATAGCTGTGCGATTTAAAAAGTGTTTAGCTTGGGCCCTGTTTGCAGCTATACTTCAGGTTTCTAAATTGAAATTTTAAGTGCTTGTTGCATAGATAATGTTGATTAAAACAAAGGGTTCAATAGAAGAATAGGGGAGTGACATGGCTCGCGGGATTAATAAAGTAATTATTGTGGGAAATTGTGGACAAGATCCAGAGACTAGATATATGCCCTCTGGCGGAGCAGTCACTAATTTAAGTTTAGCAACCTCCGAATCTTGGAAGGACAAAAATACTGGTCAACAACAAGAGCGGACAGAGTGGCACCGCGTTGTTTTCTTTAATCGTCTCGCAGAAATCGCTGGAGAATACTTAAAAAGAGGATCTAAAGTCTATGTAGAAGGATCCCTCCGTACACGCAAATGGCAGGATAAAGATTCGGGACAGGACCGCTACACAACTGAAATCGTTGCTAATGAAATGCAGATGCTCGATAGCAAAGGATCAAGCGCAGGTGATTTCTCCTCTTCACAGCCAAACCCATCGAGCTCTTTCAGTAGCGAAAAATCGCAGTCGTTGCAAAACCAAAATCCTAGTTCCGATAACTCATCTGGGTTCAGTGATTTCGATGACGATATTCCGTTCTGATAAAACTTGATGAAAAATCTCAATGAGTCACTTTGTGCTAATACCATGAGTGTTTTACAAGAATCGATTGAGTACAGTTTTCAGGCTAAAAATTATGATGATTAGGGTAGGAGATTTGGTCCCCGATGGAGATCTCACGGCAATGGGAGATTTAGGGCCAGAACAAGTTTCATTTCGGGCGCTCGCAAGGAATAGAAAGGTTTTGTTGATTGGTGTTGAGGGAGCATTTACCCCAAATTGCACCTCGCAACATCTGCCTGGGTACATTACTCACGCGGACGCGCTGCAAAACAAAGGAATTGATAAGATATTTTGTCTCTCCATGAATGATATTTTTGTGATGACAGCTTGGAGCGAGGCGACGAATGCATCTGCTATAAAGATGCTTGCTGATGGAAACGGTGACTTTACTCAATCCCTCGGACTTACCTTAGACAACAGGGTTTGGGGAATGGGTATACGAACTAAGAGGTTTGCTATGATTCTAGATGATGGGATGGTTCACATGATTGGCGTGGATGATGTTGGAGTGAGTGCTAGTAGTGTGGATTCGGTCTTATCCGCATTGTAAATAGCTATGATTTTTTCCTAACACTATCAATGTTCGCATACTTTTTACTTCTTATAGCGCTCCATTACAAGAGATGAATTCGTACCTCCAAAACCGAAGCTATTGGTCATAAAACGGTCTATCCTACGCTTGTCAGTTTTTAGCAGGATTGGCAGATCACCCGCTCGCTCGTCCAAGCATTCTATGTTGTGAGATGCAGCTAGAAACTCCGATTCCATCATCAGAATACAGTAGATAGCTTCATGAACTCCTGCAGCTCCCAGTGAGTGACCTGATAATGATTTTGTAGAGCTAATTAAGGGACAAGAATTTGCAAAAATATCTCTTATTGCTTTCAGTTCGGCGATGTCGCCAACCGGTGTGCTGGTGCCATGAGTGTTGATGTAATCGATTGGTCCAGAAACACTTTCAAGTGCCATTTGCATGCAGCGTTTGGCCCCCTCACCTGAGGGAGAGACCATGTCATCACCATCTGAAGTTGCTCCATAGCCAGTAACTTCAGCTATTATTGTCGCGCCTCTTTTTAGGGCATGATCATGCTCCTCAATTACCAAGCATCCCGCCCCTGCCGCGGGGACAAAACCATCGCGATTTGTGTCGTAAGGCCGAGAGGCAAGCTCTGGGGAATTATTATATTTACTAGTAAGAGCGCCCATTGCGTCAAACATACCCGCCATTGACCAGTGCATATCTTCAGATCCGCCGGCCAACACGATATCTTGCTTACCCATTTGGATAAGTTCGACGGCGTGTCCTATACAATGCGCGCTGGTAGCACATGCGGAAGCTATAGAGTAATTAACACCTTTTATTTTCAGTGGCGTAGCAACGCATGCAGATACAGTGCTAGCCATTATTTGGGTAACTCTGTATGGCCCCGCACGCTTAATGCCGCGATTACGCATAACATCAATTGTTTCGGTAAACATTTCACCAGAAACGCCACCGGAGCCCATTATAAGACCAGTCCGCGGATTTGAAACTAAACCGTCGCTTAACCCTGCGTCTTTAATCGCTTTTTTTGTGGCTATGTAGGCGTAAGCAGCTGATGGACCCATAAAACGGATAACTTTGCGGTCAATGTGCTCTTTTGGATCGATATCCAGGGATGCGCCCACGTTGCAACGGAGGCCCATCTCTAGGAAATCCTGTCTAAACGTGATTCCTGAGATTCCATTTTTTAGGGAATTAATAACTGTTTCGCGCTCATTACCTAAACAAGAAGTGATTCCTAAACCGGTGATTACAGCTCTTTTCATGAACATACCTCAAATGTAGGTAGAAAGATGAGGGACATATTTAAAAACTGTCCGTACTCTCAAAAAGACCAACTTTCAGATCTTTCGCAGAATAAATCTCGCGCCCGTCGACTTCTACTGTCCCGTCTGCGATGCCCATAACCAATTTTCTTTGGATCAAACGGTTGAGACTAAGTTTGTAAGTCACTTTTCTGGCAGTTGGAAGTACCTGCCCAAAAAATTTAACCGTTCCTGCCCCTAATGCTCGCCCGCGGCCCGAATTCCCGTTCCATGCCAAGAAAAAGCCTACTAGTTGCCATAACGCGTCTAAACCTAAGCAACCGGGCATTACTGGATCATTTTTAAAATGACATTCGAAAAACCATAATTTTGGGTGTATGTCTAGTTCCGCTATGATCTCACCGAGACCATGCGCACCCCCATCATTGTTAATGCGTATGATACGATCCATCATTAACATGTTCGGGGCCGGTAATTTCGCATTATTTATGCCAAAGATACCATCATCTCCGGAGAGTAATAGATCTTCTTTTTTGTAGAAAGACTGCTTACAAAAGCTCATAGATATTTTGCTTCATTTTAGAAATGCCCAATCGTATCCAGTTCTTTAGGCAGCGGCAACTATTTTGGTGTAAAGAGGGGTGTGAGATATATACCAAAATCTAGAGTGACCTATTTTTTTATTGACAGTACCTCTGCCTCTGCCTAGCATGGTACATCCTATATTTTGGCTTGTTTTTTTGGCGCATTCGTTTCAACATTCAGTGAAAGATGAGTTTGGTGCTGTGAATCATTTGATTGGTGCGCGGCTTAACTCTAATGTCGATTTGGTTGAAAATGTCGGCGATCACATAGTCAATGCAGGTGGGAAACGTTTAAGACCTCTCGTGGTAATCTTAAGTGCAATGGCAAATGACTATCGAGGTAAAGATCATATTGTTGCCGCGGCAGTTATAGAATTTATTCATACCGCAACCTTGCTTCATGATGATGTTGTGGATGCCTCATCTTTGCGCCGAGGTCGTAACACCGCTAATAGTCAGTGGGGGAATTCGTCTAGCGTCCTGGTGGGTGATTTCTTATATTCTCGAGCTTTTCAGATGTTGGTCGAGATTGGCAACATACCAGTCATGTCCTCGATAGCCAATGCGAGCAATTTAATTTCAGAGGGTGAGGTTCAGCAATTGAGCTATGCGGGTAATCCAGATATTGATGAGTTAATGTATTTGGAGGTAATTTATAAGAAAACTGCTGTCCTATACGAGGCTTCGGCGAGCATCGGAGCGATGTTGGCGGATTGTCAGACTAAGGCGATGGCAGATTATGGGCGTCATTTAGGCCTAGCTTTCCAGATAACTGATGATGTTTTAGATTATCGTGGAGAAGTTGATACATTGGGGAAGAATATAGGATCAGATCTGCGAGACGGTAAAATGACTCTGCCATTAATTTATGCCCAAGGCTCTGTAAGTGCATCTGATAAGGCTCTGATAAGAGACGTGGTAATGAAAAGGCAAAGCAAAAGTTTTATTGAAGTTCGAGAGCTTGTGAGAAGTTCTGGTGGCTTGGAGTATTCTTTGGAGGTTGCAAGAAAACAAGTTCTGCTGGCGCAAGATGCTTTGGCAGTGCTTTCCAAAAACGTTTATATAGACGATCTCATTGATTTGGCAAAGTTTTCTGTGGATAGGGTGCTTTAGTATTTTGGTTATGATGAGAAAAAAGTCGTTAACCTTTATTAATTTTTTTGAGGATTATCAGATATGGCTGCGGCATTGAAGATAGGTACACCTAAAGAAGTTTTGGGTGGTGAAAAACGAGTCGCTATGACTCCCGATAGTGCGACATTTCTTCTTAAATTGGGATACAAATGTGTTATTCAGTCGGGCGCTGGGTTGGCCTCGGGTTTCACGGATATCAGTTATATTGAAAAGGGTGTTGAGATTGCGGAGAGTGATCAGGAATTTTGGGATGGCTCTGACATATTTTTAAAGGTCCGGCCTCCCACTATGGAGGAAATTGATTTAATCGATTCCGGAAAATTAATAATCGGCTTTTTTTATCCATCTGAAAATAAGGCTCTTATGGAAAAAACTGCGAATAAGGGAATAAGCGTTATTGCTATGGACTTGGTACCTCGAATTTCCAGAGCGCAAAAAATGGATGCGCTTAGTTCAATGGCAAATATAGCGGGTTATCGAGCGGTGATTGAGGCGGGTCATAATTTTGGTCGTTTCTTTACAGGACAAATAACCGCTGCAGGGAAAGTGCCTCCTGCAAGAGTATTGGTCATTGGTGCAGGAGTTGCCGGACTCGCCGCTATTGGTACTGCGACGTCTCTCGGAGCAATGACGTATGCCTTCGATGTGCGTCCGGAGGTTGCGGAACAAATAAAATCTATGGGAGCTGAGTTTGTTTTTCTTAATTTTTTATCAGAGCAGCAAGATGGAGCAGCGCTTGGAGGCTACGCGGCACCCTCCAGTCCGGAATTCAGAGAGAAACAGTTAGAGAAGTTCAGGGAATTGGCTCCAAATTTAGATATCGTAATTTGTACCGCACTGATACCCGGTCGAGACGCTCCGAAGCTCTGGCTTGAGGATATGGTGGCTTCTATGAAGCCAGGCTCAGTTATTATTGACCTTGCAGCTGAGCGGGGAGGAAACTGTGACGTTACTGTAGAGGGAGAAAAAATCGTCACTGAAAATGGAGTGACGATTGTGGGCTATGCGGACTTTCCTAGTCGAATGGCAGCGCAATCCTCTGCATTGTATGCGTCAAATATTCGGCATATGATTGCTGATTTGACCCCAGGAAAAAATGGACAAGTTGTGCATAATATGGAGGATGATGTCATACGGAGTGCAACTATCACACATCAGGGTCTGAGTACTTACCCGCCCCCTCCTCTGAAAGTACAAGCCATTGCAGATCACAAAAAGAATCAGGTGAAAGAACTTTCTACCGAGGAAAAAAAAGAGGCTGAACGTATTGCATTTCGGCTAGAAACTAAAAAACAGATAGGCTTGTTAATATTCGGCACTCTGGCTATCGGTTTGATAGGTCTTTATGCACCCGCCAGCTTTATGCAGCACTTCATTGTTTTTGTTTTATCCTGTTTTATCGGTTTTCAAGTGATTTGGAACGTTAGCCATGCCCTTCATACCCCCTTGATGGCAGTCACAAATGCGATTTCTGGGATCGTCATTTTGGGTGCCTTATTACAGGTTGGATCAGGAAGTGGATTAGTCATTATTTTGTCAGCTGTTTCTATTTTGATTGCTTCCATTAATATCGTGGGCGGTTTTATGGTTACAAAACGTATGCTTGCCATGTTTCAAAAATCATAATCTGAGGTGATTTAATGAGTACTGGAATTATGACTGCAGCATATATTGTTGCCTCAATATTCTTTATCCTTTCGTTGGGTGGGCTTAACAATCAAGAGAGTGCAAAGAGAGCAATTTGGTATGGAATGGCTGGAATGCTCTTGGCTGTTTTAGCTACGCTGCTTGGTCCTGGTGTCAGTAACTATTTAATTGTAATAGCCATGGTGGTAGCGGGTGCGGGGATTGGTTATGCAGTAGCACGACGAGTCGAAATGACCGAGATGCCGCAGTTAGTGGCCGCACTGCACTCGTTTGTCGGGCTGGCAGCTGTTTTGATCGGTCTGAATGCTGACGTTGAGCTGTCGACTGTTTTGGCATTGAAGACATCTGGTGTTGCGTTGGCCGATGCGAATTTGACTGGCTTTGCCCTGAGTTTGTTCAAAAAAACCACCGTCGAAGTATCTATTTTAAAGGTTGAAATCCTGCTAGGCATCTTTATTGGCGCTGTCACTTTTACGGGATCTTTGGTAGCGTTTGGTAAACTTGCTGGCTCGGTTGACGGTAAGCCGTTTAAATTACCCGGTGGGCACTTGCTCAATCTTTTCGGTTTACTCTTGTGTGTATTTTTTGGGTTTTTATATCTTAAAGGGTCGGGTATATGGACCTTAATCCTTGTCGTCTTTATCTCGGGTTTGATTGGCTGGCACCTTATTATGGGGATTGGTGGGGCTGACATGCCTGTGGTTGTATCAATGTTGAATTCGTATTCAGGTTGGGCGGCAGCGGCAATAGGATTCACTTTAGAAAATGACCTTCTGATAGTCACGGGGGCACTAGTAGGCGCCTCAGGGGCTATATTAAGCTATATTATGTGTATAGCAATGAACAGGAATTTTGTGAGCGTCATTCTTGGTGGTTTTGGTGGAACAGTAATTTCGCAGGCTTCCATAGATGGCGAGCAAGTTGCGATAGATGCTGAAGGTGTTTCAGCAGCTTTGGATGAGGCTGATAGTATCATTATAATTCCAGGGTACGGGCTGGCAGTTGCTCAAGCACAGCAAGCAATAAGCGAACTTACCAAACGTCTTCGCGGTAGAGGTAAGAATGTCCGATTTGCAATACACCCAGTTGCTGGAAGACTACCTGGGCATATGAATGTACTATTGGCGGAAGCTAGGGTGCCATACGATATAGTATTTGAGATGGACGAAATCAACAGTGATTTCCCTGAGACCGATGTCGTTATTGTCATTGGGTCTAACGATATAGTTAACCCGGCTGCACAAGATGATCCTGACAGTCCAATAGCAGGAATGCCGGTACTCGAGTGCTGGAAGTCAAGACAGGTGTTTGTTTCTAAAAGGGGACAGGGTACAGGGTATTCAGGGATCGAAAATCCTCTCTTTTTTAAAGAGAACACCCGAATGTTTTTTGGAGATGCTAAAAGTTCGCTCAACAAACTTTTAGCAATGATTGACTAGATGGATTCGTGATTTCCTCTAATCACTGATCCAAAGCGAATTTCTTTGAATTAAGCTCAAAGAGGCGTATCTAAACAGTGCTCAATGTTGAAAACAAGTGGATTTAGCCCCATCTCTGAGAATGACTAACTTTCTTTGAGATTTTAAATATGCGCTTTGAAAAGTTGACCCATAAGCTTCAAGCCGCGTTTGGAGACGCACAATCGCTAGCCGTGGGTTCAGATCATGGCTCAGTCGAGCCAGTTCACTTGCTTTCGGCTCTCCTCAATCAAAAGGACGGAAGTGTCCCGTCTATATTAGCGCGAGCTGGATATGATGTCTCTGGTTTGAAGCTTTTTTTAGAAAGTCATTTAAATTCTCTTGCAAAGATATCGCATCCTTCTGGAGAGATAAATGCTTCTCCCTCGCTCGTCAAATTGATTAATTTAAGCGACCGTATGGCCCAAAAATGGGGAGATAAGTACATTTCTAGTGAGGTAATGCTCTTAACTTTTCTTGACGAATCTTCTTTTTTGGGAAGATCTTTAGGTCGTTTTGGAGATCGATCTAGGGCGCGATCTACGATTGAGTTGATTCGTGGCGGCGAAGCCGTGGAGGATTCGGATATTGAGCAAAAACGAGAAGCGCTTGGCCGATACACTTCTGATCTAACTGCACTGGCATTGTCTGGAAAGTTAGATCCGGTAATTGGTCGAGACGATGAGATTCGGCGGGTGATTCAAGTATTACAACGTAGAACAAAGAATAACCCGGTGATAATTGGAGAGCCAGGTGTTGGAAAAACAGCGATAGTGGAGGGTTTGGCACAGCGAATAATAAATGGAGAGGTGCCAGACGGTCTCAAGAGCAAACGTGTCTTGAGTTTGGATCTAGGCGCATTGGTTGCAGGCACCAAATTTAGAGGAGAGTTTGAGGAGCGCCTCAAAGCAATACTCAATGACCTATCGAAATTTGAAGGGCAGATCATTTTATTTATAGACGAATTGCACACAATGGTTGGTGCCGGGAAAGTTGAGGGGTCGATGGACGCAGGTAATATGCTCAAACCAGCATTAGCACGTGGTGAGCTTCACTGTGTGGGTGCAACGACGCTGAACGAATATAAACAACATATAGAGAAGGATGCCGCACTTGAACGACGTTTTCAGAAACTTTTGATTGATGAGCCAAGCATAGAGGATACCATAGCTATATTGCGTGGTCTAAAGGAGCGATACGAGGTGCATCATGGGGTGGAGATCACTGATGAGGCGATTGTTGCGGCATCGAGATTGTCACGACGGTATATTAATGACCGTCAGCTGCCGGATAAAGCGATCGACTTAATTGATGAGGCGGGCAGTCGGATTAGAATGGAAATTGATTCAAAACCAGAAATTATGGATCGCCTTGATCGGAGGATCATACAATTAAAAATTGAGCATGAGGCACTCACCAAAGAGACCGAAGAATCTGCGCAGAAGAGACTGAAGAAAATTAAAGATGATATTTGTGAAATGGAAACAGAATATGCTGACATGGATGGCATATGGAAGCTTGAAAAAGCATCGGTTCAAGGTGAGACACAAATAAAGAGTGAGCTAGAACAAGCGAAAGTTATCCTTGATATCGCCAGAAGAGGTGGAGACTTAGAGCAAATGGCGCAAATCCAATATAGTATTATTCCGGATCTAGAAAAGCGTTTAAAAAATGCCTCCGAACAAAAAGTAATTGAAAAACAATTACTCAAAAATCGGGTAACTGAAGAAGAAGTGGCCGACGTAGTTTCCAAGTGGACTGGCATACCCATTGCCAAGATGTTAGGGGGGGAACGAGATAAGCTAATAAAGATGGAAGAACATTTGCGAAGGCGAGTCGTAGGCCAAAGTGCGGCTATATCTGCGATTTCGAATGCAATAAGACGCGCGCGCGCGGGGCTATCTGATCCAAGCCGCCCCAATGGCTCCTTTTTATTTTTGGGGCCGACCGGTGTCGGAAAAACAGAATTATGTAAGACCTTAGCTGATTTCCTTTTTGACAGCACTGACGCGATGGTGCGTTTGGATATGTCCGAGTATATGGAAAAGCACTCGTTATCACGCTTGATTGGTGCACCACCGGGATATGTTGGATATGACGAAGGTGGATTTTTAACCGAGGCTGTGCGCCGTCGTCCGTACTCTGTTCTACTTTTAGACGAGATTGAAAAGGCGCATTCAGATGTTTTTAATATTTTGTTACAACTTCTTGATGACGGGCGACTCACCGATAGCCATGGGCGAACCGTGGACTTTAAGAACACTGTCGTTGTGATGACATCTAATCTCGGTTCAGACCTGATTCAGGTGTTGTCTGGTGAGGCAGATTACTCCTCGATGAAATCCTCGGTGATGGATGTGGTTGCTCAGCATTTCCGTCCAGAATTTATTAATCGGATTGATGAGTCGGTAGTCTTTCATCCTCTAGACCAAGATTCACTGGGCGCGATTGCCTCTATTCAGATCGATTTGTTGGCTGATCGATTATCAGAGCAAGAGTTGACACTAAAACTCAGTAAAGAGGTTACGGAGCACATCATCAGCATAAGCTATGACGATGTATACGGGGCACGTCCGCTAAAACGTACGATACAGCAGCTTGTGGAAAATCCGTTGGCATCACTCATTCTCTCGGAAGAGATCTCGCGTGGCTCTCAAATAATCGGTGATTTAAAGGATGGAGAAATATTGTTTTCTTCCTCATTAGCCTAAGCCAAAATGTTTTCTTTTTAGGAAAAATCTAATGGTGAACTATTGGTCCGCTTCGTGTCCTTCGACGAAGAGGAGTCTTATCACCAAACTTTCCTCAAAGGGAAGCACTGAGATCATTAAGACATTGATTTCTTCGTTAACTCGCATACCCGCTGGGACATTGATTAAAATTTCGCCGCTCATTGGACTGGTTAGCGCCTCAAGCTTTTTGAGTTTCTCATCAGTATCTACCTCTTGCGCGAATTTTTCTAACAGGATTTGGACAGCTTTTAAAAAGTTCCGTTTGTTAAATTTACCTCGATAGTAAGTTCGATCAAGCTGAAGGTACAGAGGAATAACATCCCCGTTTTTTTCGTTAGTGAGTTTGCCTGCTGGGACTCGCTTCCCCTGCTTTAAGTTTTTATACAACTCGTTGATATCTTCATTTGGTTGTCTCTGAAATGAGGCCACTAGAAGGTTTGCGCTCAAATTGAAAATTTTTAAAAGGTCTAGTTTTGGCAGAGTAGTTGGAAGGCTCATCTAAAATTCGATCATAGGTCTTATAAATTTTTGCAGTTAAGTACTAACAACAGGATGCTATTACAAACATGCTTTCCATTAAATAAATCATCACCTTTGAATGAGTCCGAACTTGTTTTCTAAGATTCTGATAATTTCTGCTCTAGGGTGTTGAGAAATCTTTAATGGCTCGCCAGTGATTTCTTGAGCGAGCTTCAAATATGTCTCGGATACTTTGAGCATTATGTTTTTGGGGAGTGCAGTGTTTTTAGCAAGAGCTAAACGCTCATCCATTCTCGATTTGTCTAACAATATTTCAGGTTCTGGGAAATAATCTAGTAGCAATTGACGGAACACCTCTTTCGATTTTTCCAGAACATTTCCATTTCGATAACTTGGTCCATCCCAAATTCTTGAGGAATCTGGCGTCCCCACCTCATCCATGTATATTAATTCTTCATGTCCTGCCATATTCGTGACGTAACCGAACTCGAATTTAGTATCGACGAAAACTTGATCCAGTTTTTTTAGTTCTTTTTCGATAAGTGAAAAACCTTCCTCAAGTAATCGTTCATATTGTTGGATGTCTTCCGGCCTACGAAACTGGAATTTGCGAAAGTGGGACACAATATCGTCTCGCGAAATATTCACATCATCTACTTCTGGAACATTGGGTATCCCTCTGAGGATACCCTTCGTAGACGGAGTTATTAGCAACTTTGATAATAGCTGATCCTTTTTGAGGTTATCACTGAGTTGGATCCCACAAAAGTATCGCTCTCCTTGCGCGTAAGAACGCCACATGGACCCGGTAATGTATCGTCGTCCGATTGCCTCAATCATCAGTGGTTTAGCTTTTTGTACAATCCAAACTAGGGGGTGCGGTATATCTAAGATATGACTGTTTGCAAGGCCCCGCTCATGAAAAAGTCTGAACCAGTAATTAGATATAGCATTTAGTGCGGCACCTTTTCCTGGAATTCCTGTTAAGCCGCCTTCTCCATGCCACACACAGTCAAACGCAGATATCCGATCACTGATGACCATCACTGCGAGAGGTGAGTTTGATGGAACCTGATAACCATACTCTTTGATTAGGCGCTGACTATCGTCTGCTGTGAGCCAATAAACAGAACGTACCTTACCGTTGTGAACCGCTTGGTCACTTCGTACTGGAAGGTCATGATTTACAGCTAATACGATATCTGCATCTTCCATTTTTTGCACCTTATTAAGTGGCTGTCTGGGTCAGTTAGTGGGGAATTTTTGAGAGCTATATTGTTTTAAATTTTCCTTTCCATGGAATCAATACTGACTTCGTTCGAGACGTCAATGTTATCAATAAGAACATTAATGGGCAAAGCGAAAACACTCTATGTTACCATTATTCATCTAGTAAAGTGGTAAAGGAGCAGTTGACTTGGGAAGTATATTAGTTACTGGGGGTAGCGGATTTATTGGGAGAAACCTTTGCAAATCGGCTCTACATTGGGGTTTTGACGTCACTGTACTTACACGCAATAAGAAAATGGCCCGTAAGATTTTGCCGACACCTGTTACCCTTTTTAATAGTCTTGATGATATTGCGGAGGGGACGCAATATGATTCTTTGATTAATTTGGCGGGAGAGTCGCTTGCATCTGGCCGCTGGACTGAGACTCGCAAGCAAAAGTTTTACGATAGTCGAATCGGGTTCACTGATCGTCTGTTTAATTCGTTCTGTAAGCGCTTCCCTCCACCCAAGCAGGTATTGAGTGCCTCGGCTGTGGGTTTTTATGGACATTCAAGTGAAGCGCTTAATGAAAATTCAGGCTCATCAGGGGGTTATTCCCACTACCTGTGCTCGAACTGGGAGAAAAGTGCGAGGGCTTTCGAGGCCGTGGGTAGTCGTGTAAGTTTTTTGAGAATTGGCATCGTCCTTGGTGAAGGAGGTGCATTAGCGAGTATATTGCCAGCGTTTAGGTTAGGACTTGGTGGTCCTTTAGGCCATGGGCGTCAATATATGTCGTGGATACATCTTGATGATGTGATCAGAGCAATCCATCATTGTTTACAAAATGAGGACGTCTCCGGAGCAATAAACCTGAGTGCTCCAAATCCGGTTACTAACAAAGAATTTAGTCAGGCCGTAGGAAAGGCATTGGGCCGCCCGAGTGCTTTTACTTTGCCCCCATGGGCTGCCCGATTTATTTTTGGTGAGTTGGCTGATGAACTTCTTTTGGGAGGGCAACGCGTGCTTCCTGATGTGCTTTTAAATCGCGGGTTTAAATTTTCCTTTAATACTCTGGAGCCAGCGCTGAAATCGCTCCTTTTTTAGGTTACTAGTCATTCGTCTTTAATTAAAAGGAAATGAGCTATTAGTTACTTAAAACTGAATACTTTACAAAAAAAAACTGTTGTAATTACAGGAGCCTCTGAAGGTATTGGAGCTTCCTGTGCGAGACTTTTTGCGGCCTCAGGCGCCTATTTAGTCCTGGCTGCTCGGGGTGAAGAGAAACTCGATAAGATTGTCTCTGAGCTCAGCCAGCAAAGCGAGGCCGTAGGTTATGCAATGGATGTGTGTGATCTTAGTGCTTGTGATGAGCTTTTAGCTGTCGCAAAGAAGCGTTTCGGTCGAATCCATGTCTTGATAAACAATGCGGGGTTTCATGACCGCGGACCCTTTTACACCGTTAATCCTCGGAATGTTGCACGTATGGTAGATGTAAATATTAGAGCACCAATTTACTTGACGTCAGCGGCGATGCCATATTTGAATGAGTCAGAGGGAGGTGTTGTGGTGATGGTGGGATCGTTGGCTGGAATGGCACCACTTTCAGGTGCTTCCGTATATTCTGGCACAAAATCGGGACTACGCGCTTTCACTCTTGCTTTGAGGGAAGAATTAGCCACTACAAATACACGCTGTGCCATAGTTTCACCAGGCCCAGTTGATACCGGCTTTATTATGAAAAATTTGGGTACGGTGGATGATATAGTTTTTTCTCAGCCGATGAGCACCGCCGACGAAGTTGCTGCAGCGGTCAAAGATCTGGTGGAAGGTGAAAGGGTAGAAATTGCTATACCCCGCCTGAGTGGGGCCCTCGCCTCATTGGGGGCCTTTTTTCCTATGCTAAGGCGTCTTTTGAGGCCACTTTTAAGTGCTTTGGGACGAAAAAATAAACGTAAATATTTGAAGAGGCGAAGGTCTTTTGAATCTGAAGAGTGACTGAAGTGATATTAAATTTCCGAGAACAAGGCGAGGGTAAAACAGTCATCTTAATCCACGGCCTGTTTGGATCATTGGTCAATTTGTCATTGCTGGCTACAGAACTAGGAAAAATGTTCAGGGTGGTTAGTGTTGACTTACGGAACCATGGATCTTCTGAGCACAGTCAAAACATGGACTTAGTTAGCATGGCGGGAGATATCGCTGAAACTATGAGATATATGGGACTCGGCGAGGCAGCTATAGTCGGCCACTCGTTGGGTGGTAAGGTAGGTATGCAGATGGCACTCACCTTTCCCGGCCTTGTGACAAGTCTAGTGGTTGCCGATATAGCGCCTGTAAAATATAGCTCTACGCGAAACCCTCTGTTGGCGGGTCTTCAGAACCTTAATAAAATGTCAATAAATAGTCGGAATGAAGCTGACGCTGTTTTGTCCGAATATGAGACGGATCGATCGGTGCGTGCGTTTTTGCTTAAGAATTTGGCACAAGATAATTCAGGCCAATACCGTTTGAGGCTAAACTTACCCGCGATTATCGAAAACTACAATGTAAAATTAACCGCCGCTCCCCTCGGTGGACCCTCGTCATGCCCCGTTTTATTTTTAAAGGGACAAAATTCCGCCTACATTCAGGATAAGCATCATCAAGAAATAAACCGTATTTTCAAAAGAGGGAGGGTGAGAGTGATCAATGGTGTAGGGCACTGGCTACATGTTGAAAAACCCAAGCTGTTTAATCAACTAGTTAGTGAGTTTTTAATTCACGGCTGACTGGGACGAGGAAGATTAATTTAGTTAGAATGTTAGTATTTATCTTGGTAGGGGAATGTAGGGATGTTTGAACATCTTAGCGCAACGAAGACCGATCCAATCTTAGGGTTGATGGCGGCGTATCGGGCGGATACCCGAGAACAAAAAATCGATCTTGGGGTGGGTGTCTATATGGATGATCGCGGTTTCACACCGGTCATGAAGGCTGTTCGAGATGCTGAGAACCGGCTTTTGGAGGTAGAGGACACAAAAAGTTATCAGGGAATAGCAGGTGACCCTGAATTCAATCAACAAATGTCAGCTCTTCTTTTTGGCGAAGATCACACCATTCTTCGATCTGGCAGGATAAAAACCCTACAAGCTCCTGGCGGGTCTGGAGCCCTTCGGGTTGGTGCTGAGTTGATTCTTAGGGCGAAAAAAGATAGTAGGATTTGGGTAGGCACTCCCACGTGGCCCAATCACATCCCGTTGCTCGGAGGAGCAGGGTTAAGTATCGCAGAATACCCCTACTATAATATTAGCACCCGAAAAATCAATATAGACGGAATGCTCCAGACCCTAAGGGCTGTTCCACACGGCGATATAGTCCTGCTACATGGTTGCTGTCACAACCCTACTGGTGCTGATTTGACCCATGATGAGTGGGATGAGATAACGAAAATTGCTCTTGAGAGAGGTTTTATTCCATATATTGATACCGCCTATCAGGGTTTGGGCGCCGGTCTTAATTCTGACGCATATGGTATCCGAGCTATGGCCAGTTCTGTGCCTGAATTAATTGTTGCATCCTCTTGCTCAAAAAACTTCGGTCTTTACAGAGAACGCACAGGGGCTATAACCTTTTTATCCGAGACAAGTGCCAAGGCCGAGATAGTTTTGAGCCAGGCAATGGCGGTAGCGAGACAGCTATATTCGATGCCTCCGGCGCATGGTGCTCTGTTGGTAGCCATGATTTTGGGAGATGCAGAATTACGGCGAAGTTGGGAAGAAGAGTTGAATGAAGTGCGGGAACGTATTATCTCAATGCGTTGTCTGCTGACGGATCGTATTTGCGATAATGATGCAGGTTTGGATTTTAATCATATAAGAGATCAAAGAGGCATGTTTTCTTTTCTAGGAATCAACGAGTCGCAGTTGGATACTTTGCGTAATCAATTTGGGATATATATCGTCTCCTCTACGCGAGTAAATATGGCGGGCATAAATTCCGGTAATATTGATTATCTTGTTTCGTCACTGCGGTCGGTCCTCAAGTAGTCATATAATTGAGCGCTCACTTGAGCTACGCTTTGTCCAACGGTGGATTTGCCGCAATCAACGCGCAGATCAGAGTACTTTTGGTAAAGCAAACTTCTCTCCGAAAAAAGGTCCTCGAAAGTTTGATTGGGCTCGCACGCTATGCCGCGATTGTCGAGGTTATCGATCCGGGTCAGAAGAATTGGCACCGACGCCTGAAGGTAAATTATAATAGTATTTCGACTGATATGTTTCATGGCTTTTTGCGAGTAGACGGCACTACCTCCGGTAGCTACCACGGTCCTTCGCCTTATTAGCATTTTGCATAGTGCTGTCTCCTCAAATTCTCTGAGAAAGAGATATCCTGATTGGTCCAATATATCTTGAAGACATGACCCAGCTTGTAACTGAATTTGGTCGTCCGTATCAACGAACTGCCATCCAAGGGACTTCGCGAGAAGTTTGCCGATGGTACTCTTTCCTGATCCCGGCATCCCAATCAGTGCGATTGATTGACATTGCTCATCGATCTCACTAAAAAAGTCTTTGCGCATATTATTTTCCGATATGGACGATCGCAATACGGGCTCGAGGGCCCCAATAAACTATCGTCATAGTTTAGCTGTTTTTATGTTAAGTAAAATATTGGGATAGCAAGATTTTGGCTTTAACTGATAATGATGCGGGAAATAAACAGTTTGAGGTCGTGCTATCATATAAACTGACCTTAAATTAGAGTCATCGGTTACTAAAATTATTACACATTAGATCAGGGAATGTTTTTAGCATGTTGAAATTTGGCCGTATTGGTCTAATCGCAAGTCTTGATGTGCCAGCAGTTTTAGATTCGTTGAATAATCTTGAGAGGATTTTTTTNGCTGCTGGCTCACAAATAATATTCGATGAGGGAGCTGCTAATTTGATGGGACGCTCAGATACTACCTCAATGACGATCGAAGAATTTTCGGGGCGAGTTGATTTGGGCGTAGTTGTCGGTGGCGACGGAAGTATGCTAAGTGCTACTAGAAAATTGGCTTCAGCAGATATCCCACTTTTAGGTATTAATCGTGGCCGTTTAGGTTTTCTTACAGATATTTCGCCAGATGATATAGATTACCGTGTCATGCCTGTTCTACATGGTGAATTTCAGAGCACCAAGCGTTTTATGCTTGAGGTGAATATCATACGGGATGGAAATCAAATGGAAAGTGGGATCGCTCTCAATGAGGTTGTTCTCCATCCCGGTATGCCACTGAGTATGTTAGAATTTGAGCTTTACGTAGATGGAACATTCGCTTATAGCCAACGGTCAGATGGACTAATTATCGCTACGCCCACTGGATCCACTGCATACGCTTTGTCTGCAGGGGGGCCTCTGCTGTTTCCGGAGTTGGATGCCTTTTCTGTAGTGCCCTTAAATCCCCATACGCTAAGTAGTCGGCCCATAGCGTTGCCGGGAGATGCGCAGATCGAAATTTACGTTGGGGCACGTAATAATTTTGAACCAAGACTCACTTTCGACGGGCAAAATGATTTTAATGCGAAGCCGGGGGACAAAATTCGAGTCTTTAAACATAGTAAGGAGATTGTTTTTATTCATCCCAAAGATAATAGTTTTTTTAGCGTTTGTCGGTCCAAATTAGGATGGGGAAGCAGATTAGGAACGACCGTTGAAAATGAGTGATGAACAACCGGAAACTTCGCGCTTCAATTGTCAACTTTTGAGTTATGCACTCGAGCAACCCATCATCTCAGCAATCCTTGGAATGATGTTTCTTGGATACCTGACAGGAACATATATATCTTCATTGCCTCAAATGTTTGTTTTTGGAGGCTTGCATGGTAGTGAATATTGGCGTTTAGTGACACCGATCTTTCTGCACTTTGGCATTATTCATTTCGTCTTCAATGCCCTTTGGCTTGCACTTCTCGGCGCTAAAGTCGAGAGATATGCGGGGCATGTGCAGTGTTTAATTCTGATTTTATGTATCGCAATATTTTCTAATGTGGGTCAATATTTATGGTCTGGTTCCGTTCGATTTGGTGGTATGTCGGGGGTAATTTATGGGCTACTTGGTTATCTGTGGGTGCATCACTGGCTTGCGCCGAATTATCATTTATTTTTACCAAAAGAGTTAGTAGGATTCATGCTTCTTTGGCTCTTAATCTGCATGAGCGGAGCATTAGATTACGCTTTGGGCATCGGTGTCGCTAATGCTGCCCATTTTGTTGGTTTATTAACGGGCATGTTCCTTGGCCTTGTTTTCGGTTTTATGGCCTCTCGGTCAATTAATTCTATTTAGCAGGCGTTTACCTCAAGAAACACAGTGTCTCAAAATAGGAAAAAAATTTATAGGGTACTGGAATGAAATTTAGAAATGTAGCACGCAGTCTTACGCCTGAAGTTTACCAAATTTTTAAGAGAGCCGTGGAGATTGGAAGATGGCCTGATGGCGGTGGATTATCAGTTGATCAAAAAGAGATTTGTATGCAGGCGATTATCGAGTATGAGTCGGATATGCCAGAAAGTCAGCGCACTGGTTTTATCTCCTCGCGCGTTGAAAGTTGTAGCACAAAAAATAAGGGTGGCACAGATTTGTTGAATTGGAGAGATTGAATATAAAAATATTTTTGACTTGTGGAAATTGTCGTCAAAGTGAAACCTTTTAGGTCGGGGAATTTATAGTGAAAGACGCATTATCAGAAATGGTTCATCTAAAGGATTATCTCGAATCAGAGTACTTCATCGATAAGACTGAACTTTGTTTCGAGTTGGGTGATGCGTCTACTGTTGTTACATCTAACCTCCACATTAGAAGAAATCCCAAGACTTCTAATTACGTGCCATCGCCCCTAGTTCTCGATGGTTCGTTAGACTTGCATTTAGTAAGTATCTCTATTGATGCTATATCCCTCTCTGAAACTGCCTTTAGCTTAAAAGATGGGAGGTTAGCAATCTTAGAGCCCGCTGAACAGTTTGTGTTACAAACCGTGGTCAATATAAAACCCCAAGATAATACAGCTCTAACTGGGTTGTACCGGTCACGCGACATGTTCTGCAGCCAATGTGAGGCTGAGGGCTTTAGACACATTACTTACTATCTTGATCGACCTGATGTCATGTCAATATTCCTTACAAAAATTATTGCGGATAAAAAATCATATCCGGTGATGCTCTCCAATGGTAATCCGATTGACCGTGAGGACTTAGATAATGGGACTCATTCGATCACATGGCAAGACCCATTTCCAAAGCCCTCATATTTGTTTGCTTTGGTTGCGGGCAAACTCAGCTATGTCGAGGATCGTTTTGTAACTTCGAGTAATAGAAGTGTGTTACTACAAATTTATGTGGAGGAAAAAGACCTCGGCAAGTGTGGCCATGCCATGAGTTCGTTAAAAAAATCTATGAAATGGGATGAAATTACTTATGGCAGAGAGTATGACCTAGATATTTTCATGATCGTTGCAGTAGATGATTTCAATATGGGCGCCATGGAGAATAAGGGACTCAATATTTTTAATGCCTCGGCAGTCCTCGCGGATCCAAAAATCACAACAGACACGTCTTTTCAAAATATCGAGGCAATAGTGGCGCATGAATACTTTCATAATTGGTCTGGGAATAGAGTTACATGTCGGGATTGGTTTCAATTGAGTTTGAAAGAGGGCTTTACAGTTTTTCGAGATGCTCAGTTCTCTGCGGATATGAATTCGCCAACAGTCAAGCGTATACAAGACGTTTCATTCCTGCGTTCCCATCAGTTTGTGGAGGATGCAGGAACTATGTCGCACCCTGTTCAGCCTGATTCTTATCTTGAGATTAATAATTTTTATACGGTAACCATTTATGAAAAAGGGGCTGAAATAGTTGGGATGTTGCACAGCTTATTGGGAGCGGAACACTTCAGATCAGCCACAGATCTTTACTTTGAGAGGCATGATGGTCAGGCTGTCACGATTGAGGATTTCGTTCGGGCTATGGAGGACATAAGTGGCATAGATCTAGAGCAATTCAGGCTTTGGTATTCGCAGGCTGGAACCCCAGTTGTCTCAGTTACGTCTGACTACTCAGAGAATTCGCAAAGATATATGCTCACTTTCGAACAGAGTTGCCCTAACACCCCTCGGCAATTTGATAAGAAGCCTTTTTTAGTTCCAATTCGATTGGGGTTGTTAAACGCTAATGGAGAGTCATTTGGACTCAATGCCGTTGGTGATAATGAGATAATGTTTAAACTCTCAGATAAAAAACAAAGTGTGGTTTTTGAAAATATATCCTCTAGACCGATTCCAGCTCTTCTTCGGGGGTTCTCGGCTCCCGTAAAACTCAATTATCATTACTCTGATGAAGAACTGGCATTGCTAGCGGCGAGAGATACTGATGGATTTATCCGGTGGGATGCCTGTCAACAGCTTGCTTTTCGCGTATTTCGCGAGCCAAGCAATCTTTTGGGGACGGATACTTGCCCTCAAGAAGAAATATTACTGACAACCTATGAAAAACTATTATCTGAAGAAGACATAGATCCTGCGTTGGTTGCGTTGATGTTACAACTTCCTGGGGAATCTCTTCTCCACGATAAAAAGAATGGCGTAGATCCGGAAGCAATTCACAGGCGGAGGGAATCTTTGCGGTCATCTTTGGCAGGAAAATTAAAAGCAAAATTGGAGGCGGCGTACCATGCGCATAACACTTACCCTACATATGAACCAACTTCTTCACAGATCGGCGTGCGTAGCCTCAAAAATGCTGTTTTAGATTACCTAATGTACACTGAAGTGGGGGTTGAGTTAGCGTGGCAACAATTTAAAGAATCAGATAACATGTCGGATCAGTCTTCTGCTTTGAGGTGTCTGGTTAATTGTTCTCGCTCTGTACACTACGCAAAAATGGCTACCGAGCGGTTTGAGTGTCAGTGGAAACATGAAACACTTGCGATGAATATATGGTTTGAGATTCAGTCTGCAAGCATCCAAAAAAATACACTGGTTCGAGTCGAAGAATTGTTGAAACATTCGTTATTTAGCATCAAAAATCCCAATAAAGTTCGAAGCGTTATTGGCTCATTTTGTGGCAGTAATCTTATTAACTTCCATAAACAGGACGGCACTGGCTATGATTTTCTTGAGAATCATATTAAGATTTTAAACGAGATTAATCCACAGATAGGCGCTCGGCTCGTCGTGCCTCTAACTCGATGGCGGAGATATATGGCGCCTCATTCAAGACTTATGAGACGGGCATTACAACGTTTATCTGAGCTACCGGATCTTTCCAAGGACATTAGTGAAGTCGTGTTGAAGTCCCTATAAGTTGGTTTTCATTTGTTAAGTATTTCTTGATTCTGAAGGCGGTAGCCTCAGGTCATCTATAAGTTTAACAACATTTTCGTGTGGTCTGGGCGTGAATAGACTCACTGTAAAACTTGTAATGATATTGAGTAGCATTCCTATTGTGCCGATACCCTCTGGTGAGATTCCGAGCATCCAATTTTCCGGAAAATTTTGAGAAGGTTCAATAAATTTGAAAAATACAATATAACAGAAAGTAAACAGTAAGCCTGCTAACATCCCGGTGATTGCGCCTTCTCGAGTGATTGACTTCACAAAAATCCCGAGGAATAGCGCGGGAAAAATTGACGCTGCGGCTAGGCCAAAGGCAAATGCGACAACTTGAGCCACAAATGCGGGAGGATAGATCCCAAATAGACCTGCGACGAATACAGCTACGGCAGCGGCGAGTCGAGCACAGAATAATTCTTGACGGTCATTGATTTCTGGCATAAAGGTTTTTTTGAGCAAGTCATGGGAGATGGCACTTGAGATTACCAGTAGTAAACCCGCTGCTGTTGATAGAGCGGCAGCAACGCCCCCAGCGGCTACCAATGCAATAACCCAGTTGGGTAGCCCGGCAATTTCAGGATTTGCAAGCACAATTATGTCTCTATCGATATATATTTCGTTGTTGCTAACCGAGGGACTGTTTGCTAGCAGTCTCTCGCCGCTCGTGCCTCGCTCGTCTAAAAAGGTCGGTTTTGTGGGCACAAGTGCTTGGCCAACACCATATTGCATTACTCCGTCGTTATTTTTGTCTTTCCATGCAACAAGTCCTATAGATTCCCATTGAGAGAACCAAGAGGGCGCATTTTCGTAGGACGTTTCGTGAATTGTATCTACAATGTTAAGTCTGGCAAAAGCAGCAACGGCTGGAGCCGTAGTATAGAGGATTGAAATGAAGACGAGTGCATAGCCCGCCGATAAACGGGCATCCGAGACCTTTGGAACTGTAAAAAAACGAACAAGGACATGCGGTAATCCCGCAGTTCCAAACATCAATGCTGCCGTGATTGCCAGCACATCAACTGTAGATTTTTGACCCTCGGTATATGGCGAGAAACCTAAATCGGTGATCACAGAATCTAGTTTTTGCAATACCGAAATATTTAAACCATCATTTACTACTGAACCAAACCCTAATTGTGGAACAGGATTGTTTGTAACTAATATTGATATAAAAATCGCCGGCACCAGATAAGCAAAAATCAAGACGCAATACTGAGCCACCTGTGTGTACGTAATCCCTTTCATACCTCCAAGCACGGCATACATGAAAACGATTACCATTCCTATTATTACTCCGGTAGTAACCTCAACCTCTAGGAAACGGGAAAATACGATGCCGACTCCACGCATTTGGCCAGCAATGTAGGTAAAGGAGACAAATATTAAGCACAGAACTGCGACCAATCTAGCGGTTCGGGAGTAGTACCTTTCTCCGATGAAATCAGGAACTGTGTAGCGACCAAACTTTCTTAGGTATGGGGCTAGAAGAAGCGCTAAAAGTACATATCCTCCTGTCCAACCTAACAGGTAAACAGAACCATCTCTCCCGAGAAAAGCAATTATACCTGCCATGGAGATAAATGAGGCTGCGCTCATCCAGTCGGCTGCGGTCGCCATACCATTGGCTATTGGGTTTACACCTCCACCAGCTACATAGAAGTCTCTTGTTGATCCGGCGCGAGACCAAATTGCGATACCGATGTAGAGAGCAAAAGATGATCCTACAAGTAGAAAAGTCAATGTTTGCGTATTCAAGATCGTTTCTCACCATTCCTTTTTGACTCGGAGGATGTGAACTTTTTATCTAAAGTATTCATCTGTTTTGCGTAGAAAAAAATTAGACAAATAAATACTAAAATTGCACCTTGTTGAGAAAACCAGAAACCAAGTTTGAAGCCGAAGAAGGAAAATTGATCAAGCCAGTCGACTAGTATGATGCTGCAACCGAAGGATACAAAACCCCAGATTGTAAGAAGTTTGATCAGAAGCCAAACATTAGCCTTCCAATATGACTCGGCGTGCATATTTGAATCATCACCATCCATTGTGGTTTCTCAGCAGTTTTATATACGGGGATCGTAACAAAAATATTGGTGGGTA
>PCCK01000023.1 GCA_002731695.1 Porticoccaceae bacterium | reverse complement strand
CAGACCCGCATCGTTTGGCGGTAATACGTCAAAAGCTTACGGCGAATCGTCTCTCTGCGCCGTTGTTCGATACAGAACTATTTACCCGACACCTTGAGAATGGTTACCAGCAGGCTTACCAAAATTACTTTGATGGAGAAGCCCCAAAAAGAATTCTTGTACCCGCAGATTGCTGACCATAACTGCGCCATACATCAGACATGAGTTGGAACGCTTGCCACAGCAAGAAATCATGCTCCGAGTGTTACAAGTGATCAATATCACAGCGTATCGTGTGACGAGATTTACGTGGAAATGACAACAATTGCTATGGCTCTTTCTCGATGAGAGCAAACTTTGTGGCTACGCCCACTCTTCCCTTTACATTTTTTATCCAAAAAGAGTCTGTACCCTTGTCAATAAAAGGGCGCGGCGCATATATCGCCTATGAGTTGATCTGAATAATAGTGTGTTTCGCGCCTCGGCCGATTACAGCTTGGAAATACAAACCTTTCCATTTAGGTCCCTAAGATTTGCTCTCAAGCACCTCTTTTTGCTTCTTTAAGCTGATTTTTTCTTTCATACTCATAATGTACGCTGAGATGGATAATACGAAAATCGCACCGGCTTCATATAACATCATCAAAGCATCCATCTCTTTGCTTTGCATGACTATTAAACGGCATAAAGCGGTGATTGCGATAATGATTGGCAGTGTTACCGGGATTCGACTGGTTGTGTAAAACGCACCGACCATGCCAATTATTTCAACAAATATAAACAACATAAATAAATCAGCCAAAAGAACCTGCTGATTGAGAAGCATTTGATATAAATATTGGGCTGATGCTATGCAGGTGGCAATTCCTATGACGCCGAGAAGCAATTTCTCGCTTAATTCGGTCGTCCAGCTGAGCCCTTGTATAATTTTTAAAAACTTATTATCCACCGCTTTTCTCCAAACAAAAAGTATCTTAAATAAGTATCCCAGCCGACATTATTAATTTGAAGGAGCCAATAAGGAAAGAGATATTGCTCTTTTTCGTCAAAAAAACCTAACCGATCCATAGCTTCACCCGATAAAAAGCGCGGTATTTTCCAGTTATCGTTCGGCTTTACCCTCTGATGATCTGTGGGTTTGGTCAGATGTTCCTGATCCAATGCACAACGCATTTTAACCGAAGCATGCTCTTATGGATAAATGTTGAGTGGCTTAAAAATATTTTCGCATCACAGGGTGCACTCATCATTTTTCGAAGCGAAACCACTCACATCAATGGCGCTCGATCAGTGCGCTTGTACTATACTTGTTGACTTCAGAGGCATTGTCGAATCTTTTTGTTGATACCAAAAGCACAATTTTTGTCCTTTTTCAGGAAGATTATTTGTTTCTGGATAAAATCTGCAGTCGCATCAAGTGAGTAAATTGCGACTTTAGCGGTTTACAATTGCGTCCACACACCTAATCCATTTTAAGTGCCCCACCACACTGCCATATTAGAACGAGGGGGCTTGGTCGTCTGCGGAAGACTGGTGAGACTTTGAAGACACAAGAGTGGGTCGCTAAAACAGAAGGAAAATTGAGGTCGTTGGCAGTACCTCAGCTTTTTGGGACGCTCAGATACACGTTAGCGAATTATGTTAATGAACCCAAAAGTAGACGATAAGGGGCTTCTGAGTGCGTCAATTCTTCACTTAAAAAGATTATCAGCGTGACAGAAAATGTGACAGGAATTTCCTAATAAGAACCAAAAAGCCCCTGTAGGCTAGTGCTTACAAGGGCTTTAGAGTATTCGTGGTACCAGAGGCCGGACTCGAACCGGCACGCTTTTAAGGGCGGGGGATTTTGAATCCCCTGTGTCTACCAATTTCACCACTCTGGCATTGGGCAGGTCTTGCCGCCGCGGATTATAGCAATGGCGTGTTAGTGTTCCCAGCGCTTTGTTTTTTAATGGCGTAATGCCCGATATAGCGCACTATTTTTGAGCGCTGAATAACGTGATAGTGGCTCCCGATTCAATTTCAACAATGGATTTTTCGTGTGCGTGCGCCTTGCGCATGTCGGTGATGGCTAAAAAAACCGAAATCGCCGAGGGGTTGTGTATCGTCATTTTGTCAGCGGATATTTTTAATTGCCTGTAGGCGCTTAGGTAGTCCACCAGCTGTATATGCGTTAAATAACTCACCTGAGACTGGTCCGATAGCTGCGCGAATAGAGCCTCCAGAGGTTTCCATTTGTCCACATATTCAAAACTGTGACCCCATAGATATAACAACGATACAGACTCTGTCGCCAGGAATTCTTTCGCTAGCTGAAAAGTCCGTCCTTGATTTAGGGGCTTTTTCTCATTTGCGAATATGTGTGCGGTTGGGTGCCACAATAGGGGATTCTGGGGTATATCGAACCGACCTGTCCCCTTTACTGTGCGCGCATATTCGAAACCCATGGACTTTAGATTTTCGAGCGCATTG
This sequence comes from Porticoccaceae bacterium, assembly GCA_002731695.1. Classification (GTDB taxonomy): domain Bacteria; phylum Pseudomonadota; class Gammaproteobacteria; order Pseudomonadales; family Porticoccaceae; genus TMED48. The sequence goes on along the minus strand of PCCK01000023.1, from coordinate 5,140 downwards.
ATATCATAGCGACCAAATGGATACGCCATACCGCGAATAATTTCGCCAGAAACTGCCTCGAGTGCTCGACGATCCTCTAAAAATTCATAAAACATGTCTGCGCGCGACAAACCCGTAAGCCCCTGATGATTCACGCCGTGAGCTGAAATTTCATGACCTTTGAACGCCGTCTTTACTTCTTCGATTGTTAAGTAGTAGGGCATTGATAAACGCGCAGAATTTAGGTGGAACGTGCCTCTTAATTGATATTTGTTGAGCAACTCCACCAGTTTCAAGTCTTGTCTCATTCCATCATCAAAGCTCAATACAAGTGCTTTGAGCTTGCCCTCGGGGTAGCGCATATCGAGAATGATGTCACGTTCTTTTAGGTTCCAAGAAAACAGATCTGGCGCCTCGTCCGCACCCACGCTCGCAACCTGAATTAGCAGGAAAAAAATACCGATAAATTTTTGCATTGTTACACCACTATTCTTAGCGTTGATGTAATTGGTTAACAGTCTCGATCAGGGGCGTGATGAGCCGACCCCAGTGCTGATACCCCTTTTCATTGAGATGTCCGTCACCAAACGCATTCGCATCTAGCAACGTCGTCTTTAATCGCCCTGTATGATCAGTAAAATGGCTGTATAAGTCCACGAAGCGAAAGTTAGCATGAGCCGACGCATCAGCAACAATTGCGTTCACCGTTCGGATTAGCTCGTTTATGGTGGAATTTCGACATGGGAGGATACTTTGTACAATAATTTGCGTTTCGGGACTCCCGCTCGAAATTATTTCTATAATGCGCAAAATATTTTTGGCAGTATATTTAGGCGAAGTAATGCGCACTTCTTCTCGACTAAAGTGTATATTATTCACATCGTTAAAACCAATCATCAAAAAAACGGCGCGCGGTTTAAAGTGCCTAATCTCGCCGAGTCGAGCGAGCACACCGTCTGTAACATCGCCACCAATACCGCGATTAACAACGCTGGGTTGACCCAGTCGATTACTCCAGTTGCCGCCGCCCTCGGTAATACTGTCTCCTATAAACACGATATCTTTACGGGTTAGAGGCGCTTTCTTGAAGGTTGCAATCCGATCTCGGTAGTGCTCGGGTGTTGATAGGTAGTTTATCTGTTGAGTTGATGTTGGATATATGGCGTTGTCGTCGCTGGCAACGACGTTATGCGCAGCCTGATTGCAGCCAGTAAAGCATATTGCAATCATTGCAGCCACGACGATATTGTAGCGCCACGAAACTATAACCATTAAAAAGCGGGCGCCTCATTGGTTATGACATAGGTAAAACCGAAGGGTTCGAGCGTGAGTTGAGACCCCGGTTTGTTGGTTCGACACCCCTGACTCGGTGCGTGCTCGAGCACTCGCATTCCATCGGGTAACGTCACTGTTTGGGTACCGTTTTCCAGATTAAAATAGCCACGAATTAAAGCGTCACCATAGGTTCTTTCGATGGTTAATAATTCTCGCTCCGCAATAACATCAGGAAAGCTAATGTTGCCATATTTTAAGGCCGCTTGTGTAGATCGCCAATGATGAAATTGCCCGTAAAGGCTCAGCACCGATTCTTTATTTTGCAGTTGATCGGCTACGCTTCGATATAAATGTTCGGGCGGTATCGGCAACCAAGGTGTTGCTTCAGAAAAACCCCCAAACGGATCATCGGAAACCCACGGCATGGGAGTTCGGCAGCCGTCTCGTCCTTTAAAATCAGGCCAAAACTCGATGCCAAAAGGATCTTGCAGTTGGTGCTGCTCGATATGGGCTTGTGTAAGACCTAATTCTTCACCCTGATAAGTACAGATCGTCCCGCGGAGTGTTCCCAACAGTGCCGTTAAGAGCTTAGCTAGAGCGTCAGTATTGGAATCATCGACTAGGTCGATGCCCCAACGGCTCACGACGCGGATTACGTCATGGTTACTTAATGCCCAGCAAGGCCAGCCGTCCGAGACGTGCTGTTCGAAAGCTTCTACCGTTTTTCGGATATGGCAGGCAGAAAATTCATCGCCCAGCAATTCAAAGCTATACCCCATGTGGAGCCGATCATTCGCCTGAGTATAGTCCGCCATTGTGGCAAGCGAGTTCTCAGAATTGATCTCCCCCAGTGCGGCGGTACCCGGGTAGCGATCTAACAGCGCTCTGAGTTCTTCCAAAAACTCTAAATTCTCAGGTTGAGTGTTATCGTAAATGNGATATTGAGCCGCATATGGGTTATCGCTCGAAAATCCTCGGCNCGTTCGCTCGCCGANGGGTTTTTCTGGATTGTTACGAAGGNGCGCATCATGGTAACAGTAATTAATTGCGTCTAAGCGGAGGCCATCAACGCCCTGCGCCAGCCAAAATTCNATCTCACTCAGTATTTGTGNTCTTACCTCGCNGCAGTGGTAGTTAAGGTCCGGCTGGCTTCGAAGAAAATTGTGTAGNTAGTATTGTTGTCTTCCTGNATCCCACTGCCATGCAGAGCCACCAAAAATCGATAACCAATTGTTCGGNGGTTTATCGATGTGAGGACTGTCTGCCCAAACATACCAATCGGATTTCGGGTTGGTTGTGCTTTGGCGGCTTTCAATGAACCAGGCGTGTTGGTCTGAGGTGTGACTGATCACTTGATCAATCATGACCTTTAAATTAAGGGCATGCGCACGGTTGATTAATTCGCTGAAATCGTCGCTGGAGCCAAAAAGCGGTGAAACCTGGCGGTAATCGCTGATGTCGTACCCAAAGTCTTCCATCGGCGACTGGAAAAAAGGCGAAATCCAGACGGCATCAACCCCCAGACTTGCGACATAATCGAGTTTCTTGGTGATACCACGAAGATCACCAACCCCGGTGCCATTTGTGTCCAAAAGACTACGCGGGTAGATTTGATATATCACTGCGCCACGCCACCACTCAATTGGGGCAGATAGATTAAATGCGTTCTTCATGGTGGAAATCTGTCGCTTCTTTTTCTCGTTAGATTCGCTTTTGGCACAGTGAGTGTAAACTGCGCCCATGAAACTCTATGAGAGCGTCGGTTGGCAACAAGCCGAATACGTATTCATTTACACTTCGCACTATCTGTATGGCTTTGGCTGCCCACATTTTTATTTATAAAATATTGTTTTTTAACAATTTCTTTTGAATTCTTTGTTAAGTGGAGTGCGTTAACCACCATAAAGCCAGACGACTGAATACGTATGTAGTGGCTTGTGCAAAAAAGCGTTGCACGATTATTCTAGGCACTCGATTAAGTGGGCGTAACAACACCGAGGCAACAGCGCCTCGGTAGCGCCACGTCCTATGTGCTATTAGCAAGGAAAGTACAAACGGTAAGGAAAGTACAAAAAAATAAAATTTAAATTTAACATAAGTGTATCGCCCGAACATTATGAGCCATGTGCCTGATGTCAATAATAATATTGGCATTCAAGTCCAAAGGTAAACAGCGGGCAGCGCAGAGTCGAATCAGAATCATCAACATAAAGAGGGGAACTAGGATGCAGGGTAAAAAACTATGGAACAACCATGCGTTGTATTTAGCGATAGCGGCATTGCTTCTGCCCGCGACTTGCGTGGTTGGACAAGAGGCCGAAATCGAAGAGATTGTCGTCCTTTCCAATTTTCAAAAATCAGTACGCTCTGGCATAGAGCAAAAAAGAGACGCCGATACGCAAATTGACGCATTTGGCATTGGTGACATTGGTGTGCTTCCGGGGCGTTCGGTCGCGGAGACCATCGCAAGACTGCCCGGCGTATCAGGTATTCGTTCCGATCTGGGTGTTATGAATACCCTCGTTGTGAGGGGCTCGACCGATCTAACGATGGGAACGCTCAATGGGAGAGAACAGGTCACTATGGACCACGATGGCTCTAGGAATGTGAATTACCACTTATACCCAACGCATGTGTTATCGGCGATTCAGGTGGCTAAGACAACATCAGCCGGCATGAGCGAAGGGGGTGTGTCAGGAACCATTAATATGGACACAATTAAACCGTTGGCATTCGATAGCCGGCGCGTCGTGGTGAATGCGGAGGTTAATCAATACGGGATTGCTGACGATAATGCGCGGGCTGACGACAATGGTGGTGTTCTAAGTCTTACCTATATTGACCAGTTAAGTGATAATTTTGGTATTGCCATAGGGTTGGGAATGCGCAGTGAGAGCATCGGAAGAACGTCCACGCAAGTGGGTGGTTGGCAAGCGTTTAATGGCGGTGGGTTTGGCGGTGCGGCGCCTGATATCGACGGTGATGGAGCTTCAGGTGACGAGGCGATTCCCTTTAATGTTGCTGTACAAACCGATGCTGGAACGGAAGAGTCAGAGAGCATTTTCATTGCGTTGCAGTACAAGAATGACAACTTTGACATTAACTTCGACCATCTAAGTTCGAGCCGTGATCGTGACCGTATGCAAGCAGGTGCGCAATTCCAGGGGCTGCCGGATGCCAACATCGACAATGGTAAGCTTAGCAGCATTACTTATACCACCATGGATGGCCTCGATTTTGTCGGGTCAGCAAGCGTCGGAGTGGCAGGTCAAGAGGCCCCCGGTTTTGGGGCAGGAGCAAGCGGTTTTTACGTGTTCAATAATTTAGATCAGCGCAACGCGGACATGTCCAGCACGGGCCTTAATGTCACTTGGCAGGATGATGGTTGGACTGTTGTTAGCGACCTCTATAATTCGCAGGCAAGCCTTGACTATTACATCGTGACTGGGTCGACCTATCGGTTTGCGAGCACTCCTGGGACAGAAGAAGGCTTTGGTTGCCCTTGCCCAGCTTCAGCGCCCGATTTGACTTTGACCACTGATTTGCTCGGCAATAGGCCTAACTTCTCGGTTGCAGAGGATATTCTTGATCCGGGATTTTATGCGCCTAGGCAAGCGTCTCGTTCACTTTTTCAAAACGACGACGATCTTTTTGGTTTTTCTGTTGATGTCACCAAAGAGCTAGCGTTTGACGGCATTAGAGCGCTGAACTTTGGTGTTCGCTATACTGATCGCCAAAAGAACGTGACAAACCCCTATAATGTGAATAGCACGGGTGTGTTGCCAGATAATCAAAATGCGCTGACCAGCGAGTTCGTTGATCAGATTATTTATCCAAAGTATGGGCCTGCCTTCCCAGTGTTTGATCCAGAAGCGCTTTACACGTT
>PCCK01000022.1 GCA_002731695.1 Porticoccaceae bacterium | reverse complement strand
AAATATTAAATAACCTATGAATAAATTAATCCGAATTATTTCCAGATTTGTTACATTTGGAGCACTTGCAATTTCCACTGCCTTCACCCACCTGCACTCAGAAGATACAGTAAAAGTTGGTATCTTGCACTCACTTAGTGGGACGATGGCCATATCTGAAACTTCACTGCGTGACGTTCTCCTATTTACTTTCGATGAAATCAATGCCAGCGGCGGTGTCCTCGGAAAGATGATTGAACCTGTTGAAGCAGACGGAGCCTCCGACTGGCCGACATTTGCTGAAAAAGCAGAAGAACTTTTAGCCAAAGACGAAGCATCAGCAGTTTTTGGATGTTGGACATCTGTTAGTCGTAAGTTCGTACTTCCTGTCTTTGAGAAATATAACGGTTTACTCTTCTACCCCGTGCAATATGAGGGTGAAGAAGAGTCGCCAAATATATTCTACACAGCTGAGGCGGTTGGTCAGCAGGCAATTCCTGCGGTTGATTACTTGCTCGAAGAAGGGTACACAAAATTCTACCTAATAGGTACTGATTATGTCTACCCTCAGACTACCAATATTGTTCTTTTCGAATATCTCCTTTCTAAGGGTATTCCAGTTGAAAATATCGGAGGCGGCATTCGTTATGAAGGTGATGTTGCAGTATCTGCGGGTAATTACACACCATTTGGCCATACTGATTTCCAGCAGATAGTTGCTGAAATTAAGGACTTTGCAGCATCCGGCGGAGCATGCGTGGTAAACACCATTAACGGTGACGCTAATGTCCCATTCTTTAAAGAAATCGCTTCATCTGGATTAACTTCTGATGATTGTCCAATTGTTTCGTTCTCTCTTTCCGAAGACGAATTCCGCGGATTGCCAACGAAGGATTTAGTTGGTCATCTCGGTTGCTGGACATATTTCATGTCTATTGATTCACCAGCGAACGATGTGTTCAAAGCTAACTTCCAAGAGTGGTTAGCACATTCTGCGCCAGCAGCAGTGCAGAAAGAAGGGCGTGTCACTTGTAGTCCTATGGTACTCTCCTACAATGGAGTATACTTATGGAAGGCTGCTGTAGAAAAAGCTGGTACTTTTGAGACGGATGCGGTCATTGCAGCGCTCGAAAGCGGTATTTCTTTCGACGGTCCAGGAGGGAAAGTCACCACTCAAGAAAACCACCACCTAACCAAGAGTGTTTACATTGGAGAAACATTAGAAGACGGCCAATTTGATATTTTAGAAGTCATGCCTGATGTCTACGGCGAACCTTGGTTAAAGGGCACGTTTAAGTAACATAGTTCTACTATAGAGCCTTAATTATATAAGCTTTAATTATCTACCATAGGGGCTTGTAGGATCATATCTACAAGCCCCTATTTATTAGGCTTATACGTATAAATATTGCCGCATGTAATTTACAAGAAACGGAAGTGCACTTATACATCCCATCTAGAAGTCTGTTATTAGATTACAAGCGTCGTATCTTTCGGTTAGTAGTCTCTTTACTTATAGTATGTTCTGCTAGTGCGCGTGATGCTCGCATTGTAATGGCAGATCTCATATTATCTGAGAAAGCCCAGCAGGGTGACCTCATCGAAGAATTAAGTACATTCGGTGACACGATAATTACTGAAATATATGAGGCTTGGCGCACTGGGGAAATCTATTTACTCGATCAAGAATCAGGCTCGCAGCTTCTCCAGTTTACGACTTCTCAGCAATGGGCACTTATAAATACTGGTGAGGTTATTATTTTAACTGAAGCCGAAGTAGAGAAAGCTAAAAAGATGCGCCCAGCTCGTGCTTTGCGTAAGCAAATGAAGCGTATAATTGACACTTTAGGGCTTAAAGCAGCGGATGCGTCTTTACGGATTGATTCAGCTATTAAGTTAGGCCGTAGTCAAAGGCTAGAGTTTATCCCCGCCCTTGAGGCGCGATTGTTGATAGAACCTGCGAAAGAGGTCCAATTGGCGCTTAAAGAGGCTTTAGCAATTAGTCAGCTAGCTAATGGAAACGAAGCAGAGGTCATGGATGCAGTCGGGTCACTTGCGGATTTAAAATCAGTCGCCTCCAGGGCTTTTTTGCAAACTGTGCTTGCGCAAGAGATTGAGAATGAGCGCGTTGATGAGCCGCTCGCTGAGGCATGCCAGCAAGCACTTTCCAAAATTGAAACACATATAAAGCAACAAGAATTTTTCGGTAGTTTTTTTCGGGGGATTAGTACGGGATCAGTTCTCCTTATAGTATCCTTTGGTCTAGCTATAACTTTTGGTTTGATGGGTGTCATCAATATGGCGCATGGCGAATTTGTAGCAATCGGAGGATATGTGACGTTTTTAGTGCAGAACCTCTTCATTCAGGTTTGGGGGTTAAGCAGCTCTGCCTTTGGGTGGTATTTCATCGTGGCTCTACCAACAAGTTTCATAGTGGCTGCTGCGATAGGCTTTCTAATGGAAAAATCCATTATACGTTTCTTATACCGTCGCCCTCTAGAGTCCTTACTTTGCACTTGGGGGATTTCAATGATTATGCAGCAGAGTTTTAGGCTCATATTTGGCGCTGCTAATGTTCAGGTTAATAATCCTACATGGCTGATGGGTAATTTGAGTTTCGGAGGATTTCAAATGAGTTACACACGCTTATTAATTATTTTGATTGCTTTGATTGTTGTTGCGCTGACTTGGTTATTATTGAGACAGACGAATTTAGGTCTGCATATTCGTGCGGTAATGCAAAATCGCGATATGGCTAGTAGCCTTGGAGTACCTGTAGCTAGGGTCAATACCATGACTTTTGCCCTAGGTTGCGGACTAGCGGCACTGGGAGGAGCTGTACTATCGCAGATTGGAAATGTAGGGCCGTCGATGGGGCAAGCTTATATCGTAGATAGCTTCATGGTTGTTGTGACTGGTAGCGTCGGCAATTTACTTGGCGCCGGATTGTCTGCTATGGGCATCGGTTTAGTAGACCAACTTTTACAACCTTCATTAGGGCCTGTCTTGGGCAAGATCACTGTCTTTATCGTAATTATTCTTTTCTTGCAGTGGCGTCCCGGGGGGCTTTTCCCTGCTCGTTCCCGTAGCCTCGAAGACTGAACCTTTTTATTATATAATTTATGGATCTTTCTACAGGTATGAAAAAGGAAATGGGAACACTGTGCGCGGTAATGGGCTTGTTAATGTTGATCCCACTTTTAAACGCATTAGGACCAACATCTGGCCCCTTTTCTGTCAGCTCGTTTGAGGTTTCATTGTGGGGAAAATATTTAACCTATGCCGTATTGGCGATGAGCCTTAATTTGTTATGGGGATACACAGGGTTACTGTGCCTTTGCCAAAGTTTATTCTTTGCATTAGGTGGCTATGCGATGGGGATGTATCTGATGCTCATGATAGGAGAGCGAGGTGCTTATAAGAGCGTACTTCCCGACTTTATGGTTTTCTTAGGGTATCAGAAATTGCCCCTACACTGGGAGCCATTTTATAATTTCTGGTTTACTTTGGGGGCGATCCTCTGGGTTCCTGGCTTAATTGCATTTGCTTTTGGGTTCCTCGCCTTTCGTTCACGTATAAAGGGAGTGTATTTTTCGATCCTTACTCAGGCGCTGACCTACGCCGCATGTTTAATGTTCTTCCGCAATGATTTTACCTTTGGTGGNAATAATGGATTTACAGACTTCAAGGATATCCTCGGGTTTAATATCAATTCGGATGNATCTATAAGNGGGCTTTTNATTGCAAGTGCCTTTCTTGTTNTAATCACCTATCTAGTCACCTCTGGTTTACTNGCCACAAAGTTTGGTAAAGTTCAGCAGGCGATACGTGATTCTGAAAATCGTGTGCTCTTTTCTGGTTATTCAACCACTAGTTTCAAGCTGACGATCTTTGTTATATCTGCTATGATAGCGGGTGCAGCAGGCGCATTGTATGTCCCTCAAGTTGGCGGTATAAATCCCAGTGTTATGGAAGCAGCCAAGTCGCTTGAGGTTGTCGTTTGGGTTGCTGTCGGGGGGCGCGGCACCAAGTGGGGACCTGTTATTGGGGCAGTGCTGGTTAATTTCATAAAGAGTTACACTACACATGCATTCCCAGATTACTGGCTAATTATTATGGGCGGTATGTTTGTCATGGTTGTCCTTTTTATGCCCTACGGAATTGTAGGTGTTTATCAGCAAGTAAAGTCTTCCCTCGCCCATAAGCGATCATTTGAAACAACAACTGTTTAACTAATGCTGCCCCATCACACATCTTTGTATCGCGATACGCCCCTGATATTATCGGTTACTGGAGTGACCAAGGCCTTTGATGGTTTTAAGGCAATTGATGATTTAAACTTTTATTTAGAACAAGGTGAACTACGTACAATCATTGGTCCCAATGGAGCAGGTAAAAGTACTTTTCTAGATATCATTACTGGTCGTACGCGCCCAGATTCCGGCAGTGTTGTTATGCATGAACAAGATGGCCATGATCTAAATTTATCTAAGATGCGCGAATTTGAAATTAATCGATTAGGTATTGGACGTAAGTTTCAGACTCCGTCTATTTATAAGTCTCATAGTGTATACGATAATTTAGTTTTATCGCTCAATAAGGAGCGTGGAGTTTTTGCTACACTATTTTATCGTGAATCGAGGCAAGACCGTGAACGTATCATGGAAGTATTGAAAAACGTGGGGCTGGAGAAGCGCGTTAATGATTTAGCTGGCTTACTCTCACATGGACAAAAACAGTGGCTCGAGATTGGCATGTTACTAGCCCAGGACCCACGCTTATTGCTTATAGATGAACCTGCTGCTGGGATGAGTGATGAGGAAACCGAGCGTACCGGAGAGCTTCTCCTGAGCCTTGAGAAAAAGCACAGCCTAATTGTGATCGAGCATGACATGGAGTTCGTCAGGCAGATCGCTCGTAAAGTCACCGTGCTGCACCAGGGCTACGTACTAAAAGAAGGCAATTTTGAGGCGGTCAAATCCAATCCTGAAGTCATCGAGGTCTATCTCGGTCGCAAAGGAAAGAAATCCCAGCAGAACTGACGATTGAATCATGATTTTGGAAAAAGAGATAACTAAAAGCGATGCTTTGCTTAATATAAAAGGGCTTAAATCAAGTTACGATGAGTCACTAATTCTTCGTGGCATTGACATGGAAGTGCCAAAAAATACGGTTGTCGCATTGTTAGGTCGTAATGGAGTGGGAAAGACGTCTCTTCTAAAAAGCATTATGGGACTTATGCCCAAAACAGAAGGAGTCATTACCTTTGAGGGAGAATTGATTATTGATCGTCGTGCCGACTATCGCGCGCGTTTGGGCCTAGGTTATGTGCCGCAAGGGCGTGATATTTTTCCTAATCTGACAGTTAAGGAAAATCTTGAGGTTAGTCTAAGCATTGCTGGTAAGCCCGGGGAAGAGCGCTTAGAGGAAGTATATGAACTTTTCCCGGTAATTAAGGAGATGCTAAATCGCAAGGGCGGCGTACTCTCAGGTGGTCAGCAGCAGCAATTAGCCATCGGCCGTGCCCTTTTAAGTAATCCCAAATTACTTATCTTAGATGAGCCCACTGAAGGAATTCAGCCTTCAATTATTGACCAGATTGAAGATGCTATTCACTTACTTAAGGGGCAGGGCGGTTTAAGCATTATTTTAGTGGAGCAATATTTAGATTTTGCTAAGTCTGCTTGTGATGATTTTTATATCCTTGATCGTGGTAGTGTGGTTCAGACAGGCAAATCGGAAGAACTGACTACGGAAGTAATTACGCAACATCTCACTGTTTAAATACATATGCACCTAACTCCTAGAGAACAAGATAAGCTCATGATCGTTGTGGCGGCAGACCTCGCACGCCGCCGTCAGTCACGTGGTTTAAAGTTAAACTATCCAGAGGCGATCGCTGTGATAACCTATGAGATCTTAGAGGGTATTCGTGACGGAAATACAGTAGCCGATTTAATGAGCGCAGGCACTACAATTTTAAAACGCGACGATGTAATGGAGGGGGTTCCAGAGATGATTCATGAGGTGCAAGTAGAGGGAACCTTTCCTGACGGAACTAAACTTGTAACTGTCCACAATCCAATTCGATGATCCCGGGCGAATACAGATACTCTGATCCAAATGCCATGTTATCTGGCAATGAAGGACTTCCAAAAGTCGTAATCCAGGTTGCGAATACTGGCGATCGTCCAGTTCAAATAGGCAGTCACTTTCACTTTTACGAGGTTAATGATGCCCTTTCTTTTGATAGAGGTTTAGCTAAAGGCTTTCGGCTGAATATTGCAGCTGGAACTGCTGTGCGTTTTGAGCCTGGAGATATTCGTGAAGTCGAGCTCGTGTCTTTGGCTGGTGAGCGCCGTGTATATGGCCTTAACAATAAGATAGACGGAGCTCTTAGTTAACAAAATCTTTTATTTTCACATATTATGAGCCTTAATTTTACTAAACGACAATACGCAGAAATGTATGGTCCGACTGTAGGGGATCAGATTCGTTTGGCGGACACGGAACTCTTCATTGAAGTTGAGAGAGACCTTATTGCTGAGGCAGGGGGCTACGGAAATGAAGTTAAATTTGGCGGCGGAAAGGTTATTCGCGATGGTATGGGTCAGTCGCCTTTAGCCCTCGACGCGGATTGCTTAGATCTTGTTCTAACCAATGCAACAATTATCGACCCAGTCTTGGGTGTAATTAAGGCGGATATAGGAGTTAAAGAAGGACGTATTGCTGGTGTTGGTCATGCCGGAAATCCGTTAATTCAATCAGGTATTAGTAAAGATATGGTGATAGGTGCTGGTACGGAAGTCATTGCAGCAGAGGGACATGTTGTTATGGCTGGAGGGTTTGATTCACATATACATTTTATTTGCCCACAACAAATAAACGAAGCGCTTACCAGCGGTATTACTACAATGACTGGTGGCGGAACTGGCCCTGCAACTGGTACGAATGCAACGACCTGTACCCCCGGGGCATGGAATATTCATAAAATGCTGGAGGCTGCTGAAGCCTTTCCGATGAACTTAGGGTTTATGGGGAAGGGCAATTCGTCGAACCTAGACTCACTACGTGAGCAAGTTGACGCGGGTGCAATGGGTTTAAAATTACACGAAGATTGGGGTACGACACCGAGCGCAATTGATCATTGCCTAACTGTTGCTGATGAAATGGATGTGCAGGTGGCTATCCATACCGACACTCTCAACGAGTCTGGTTTTGTAGAAACTACAATCGATGCCTTTAGGGATCGCGTGATACATACTTTCCACTCCGAAGGCGCGGGTGGGGGGCACGCGCCAGATATACTAAAAGTTTGTGGTTTATCTAATGTTCTTCCCTCCTCTACGAATCCAACGCGCCCGTACACTGTGAATACAATCGATGAGCACTTAGACATGCTTATGGTCTGCCATCACCTAGATTCTAAAATACCCGAAGATGTTGCATTCGCTGAGTCACGCATTCGCCCTCAGACGATCGCAGCAGAAGATATTTTGCATGATCGCGGAGCTATTTCGATCATGTCGAGTGATAGCCAAGCAATGGGCCGTGTAGGTGAGGTCATAATTCGTACTTGGCAGACAGCAGATAAGATGAAGAAGCAGTTTGGTAAATTAGAGTCTGATACACACCAAGCTGCAGATAATTTTCGTGTTTTACGCTACGCGGCAAAATATACAATTAATCCAGCTATTGCTTGTGGATGTGCGGCCGAAGTTGGAAGCCTTGAAGTAGGAAAGTTAGCCGATATTGTTTTATTCAAGCCAGCTATGTTTGGAGTGAAACCCGAGTTAGTGCTAAAGGGAGGGCTCATTGCGATGGCCAATATGGGTGATCCGAATGCATCGATCCCTACCCCGCAGCCAATGTATTATCGCCCTCAATTTGCATCCTTTGGTAGGGCTCTCTCTAAGACATCAATCAGCTTCGTTAGTGCTTCAGCACTTAATAATGGTATATCTAGAGTCCTTGGTTTAGAGAAAATCATTTGTGCTGTCTCGAACACTCGAAGTATTTCTAAGCACGATATGTTGTTTAACAACTATCTTCCAGATATTAAGATCGATCCAGAGACTTATACTGTGACCGCTGATGGAGAAGTTCTTACTTGCGAGCCTGCTGAAGTACTGCCGATGTCACAGCGTTATTTTCTATTTTGACACATTATGCACCTAATTACACAAATCCTTCCCAGTACGAAAGGATGTAGATCCGTTGTTCTTATCGTTGTGGATCGTCATAAGTTATCCCGCCGTCGCTGGCGCGGCATTGCGGCCGATGGCACGGAGTTTGGAATTGATGTCGCTGAGGCGATTAGACACGGAGACTGTGTTTATCAGACAGAAAGCACTTGCTACATTATCGAGCAGGAACCCGAAGCGTGCCTGCTAATATTATTAACCGAAGTATGTAATGCCGCGTGGATAGGATGGATGATTGGAAATCTTCACTTCAAGGCCTCTTTTTCTGAAGAA
>PCCK01000021.1 GCA_002731695.1 Porticoccaceae bacterium | reverse complement strand
TTGTTGATAGGAAATTCAATTGTTCCGATTTGATTCGGAGGGGAGGCTAAAGGTTGATTTCGCGCTTTCAAGTTAGAAATTCCGTGGATTGGTTGGACTACATGAGGCGGGGACACTAGCCACCTCGGCAGAAGGGTCAGCTTCTTCCATTTGGACCCTATAGACATTGCGACCACTCCACCTTTGTTGGGCCACTTCTGCTTAGGATCGCCTCACGGAACAACCCGACCAGTTGCTCCACTCAGCCGCCCTTCAACTCCCCAGGTAGGTAGGACTGGGCGTGTCCCAAGCTCGAAGAACAGGAACTACGCCTGGCCGTGCGGCCAGCCGGCCGGGTCCCGCCTCCAACGCGAGGTGAATCGATGAGCGACCGCCCTCGCAAAGTACTCGGCAGCAGCCACCAATTCTCTGGAGCTTCTGCCAAGCGACTGCTTGCGAACCCGCCAATACCAATTTCTCAAGTAGACTTTCCTGAGCGAAGGGTTGAGCAAGCATTTGGCGTAATATGCACCCCTGCCTCGGTCATATCCCCTCATTAGCCTAGACGCCTCTGCCTCAGTCTTGCGACCGTGGTGGTGGTAAACCAGGGGTCGTGGATCATATGCGCCAAGCCAACCTGCCGCGGATATCCTTGCGAGGATATCCACATCCTCGCAAGCGAATAGGGCACCCGCACCGAAAAGATCGTCAAACCCCCCAACAGCCTCCACCGCCGCTTTCCGAAGGGCGAAGTTGGCGCCTTGAATCAAGCCTGTGCGTATGAAGGAGCCGGGCGGCAACTCTTCGCGCTGTTCCCCCTCTTGAAGAGTGATCGGTAAATCCGTGGGGTCATGGAGCAGAATCCGGCCACCCATAAAGCCTAGTCTCTTGTCTTCTCCAAAACCGACTACCACCTGATCCAGAAAATGGGGGTCGGGGTAACAATCGTCATCGGTGAAGGCGACGATTTCGCCTTGTGCCGCCCTCCATCCGCGGTTTCTGGCACGACCAAGACCAGGTAAAGGTTCGACGAGAGCAGTAACGTCGCCGGAGTAGGACTCCCGAAACCGTTGGATAGCAGCCGTCGTGTCGTCCGTTGATCCGTTGTCCACAATGATCAACTCCCAGGGGGAGAGAGACCGAAGTCGGGTCATGGTCTTCAAACAGGCAGCGAGCTGGGATGCGCGGTTACGTGTACATATGATTAGCGAGACTTTCACTGCTGGTTGATAGGAAATTCAAAACAGATTTTTTCTACATGTAAATGCAATAAAATTTCAAGACTTTGGATAATTCTACGTGATATTTTTCAATGGACTAAATGTTAAGACTATCACTTCATTGTTTCGGGTTTATTAATTCACTGTAAGTATATGAATACCAATATGATATAATGGTGTTTGTGACGCGACCATACACGGGGGTGGTTTTTTGAGAATGATGCATCCATTAGAGCACTAATTCAGTACTGTTTCATAAGGGGATTCTTTATCCATAGTGTTGAATCCAGCTCATGGAGGGATAACCTAAGCTATACTCTATGGGACCTAGTATCTTATTGAGCGGGTGCTAGGTCAATTGTTACTATTAGTGTGAAAAGGGTAAATCTGTGGCGGTGAATGATTCTTTCTGTCAACATCACCAACCCTTGTAGATTGAACTTATGCCCTACTCATTGGCATTCTAAATATTAAGCTTTCAGACATTTTCTATAAAGTCTTACGATTTTGTTATGAATTGCTAACTTGTTCAAATTCAGTCGTCGATATATGGGCTTTAGTTCAAGGTCAACAAGGTCTCTCAGATCATCGAGTCTTGACCGGTACCCTTTTAAGTTAAGTTTTAACTTCTTCTGATACCTTCTTGCGAGGACTTGATAAAACCAGTTGAAACAAGTCCCGTTGAAGAAATGAATTATGGTTGGTTGAACCGGTATTTTTGACCAGTTCATGACATAGCCGTTGGTTTTTTTGTACAACTTAAAGTTGTTTGTCGTGGCCATGACGTTTTCAGCAATTTCTATGGGCTCAAAACCAAGCGTTGCCATAGCGGCAGCAAAAAATGGTTCTTCGTTGTTGTAATTGGCCACGGTCTCACAGTACTTTTTATGATACTCTATGCTGAGATCTATCAATTGATCTAGGGCAGCATTCTTCTCAAAATAATAGAATCCACCATTGTTGCGAATGGTGTAAGGCAAGCCTAATTCATTGAGAAAAAAGTCGGCGTCCCACCGAATTTCTTTAGAATCATAACCTAGGAGCTGACCGTTATGGCCACGAAATATCTTACTACCAATTGTCGTAAAAATATGTCCATCAAGTCTGTGCCAATGTCTATTGAGCTGGTCTCTTACTACGATTGAATCAGAATCGACAAACATCGTTTTCTGAAAGGGGGACAATTTCGGCATATGAGTTTTATAACTCATATAACCTTGGTTAGATAAGTGCTTTGCTTCGACGATATAATCGAACAAGGCTTTCGTTTGGTCAGTTAATTTGCTTTTGTCGTCGCACAAAAGAGCTACAGGTCGACTATCATGCCACCTCAGTGACATCGCCAAGTTACAAGCCATGGCAAAATATTTGGGCTCACCAAATGCCATGGTTAAATACCCCTCTTCGCCAACCCTTTTTTTCAATGGTTTGTGCCTAAGCAAAGTCGCGGAATGATAATTTAATTCTAGCAAGTCCTGCTCCAGCTCCCTTTCGATTCTAGATATTTGACCGGGTTTTAAGTCATCAGAATAAGACATCACTTTGCCGTTTGTGACATGTGTCTTGTGATATAAGAAATTGTCGTCAAACTTAGACTTCCGGTTTTTCCCTAAATATTCGAGTTGGTTATAAACCTTTCTTTTGTCGGCATCCAACTCTAGCAAATCCATAAGTTTGGCCAGATAAGCAAATTTATTAGCAACAAAATCTTCGTATCTAATTAATAGATCCCATACGGGTCTCCATGGCGAAAACTCCTCCCGAATAATGTTCGAAATTCGCTCTACAAGCATTGGCGAATTCTCTTTGATCTTACCGATTCTGATTTCAGAGGCTATGATGTCCCTTGGATCACGGATGTTTGAAACGACAATATCTGCATCCTTTGCCAAAGTCTCATCAAATATATGGGTTTTGACCAAATGAACTTCTGTGGGATGACTTGGATCATATTTATCTATGTAGGAGTAATATAGAGTCTTTTGATTATTCTCAAACAGTAACCGTATCGCGTTAAACGCCCAGGTTGAGCCAGACCTTCTTGCTCCGGCGCACACAATCAGTTTCTTTCTACTCATATTGAGGTTCTATTTCTATTTAGGATATGAAATTATAAATCAACTCGAGTGTATGATCAACTCGTTTTAAATGCTTCGCAAATCAGATTGAAAATTTCATGGGTATTCGTAATTATTTTGTAACCTTAAAGCTATTTAGGAAAACCTATCAAGTGAAATTAGGTTTTTTATATTTTCTAACCATAATACCTTAGTTAGGACAGCTTAAAATTTACTATTCCATCTTATCTCTTCAAAGCCTTATCAATAATGTGAATACTTGTGTGATTTCTACATTTATTGTTAGATTTTGTTTAAGAGTTGGAATTGCTTCAAACCCATATAAGGGTCCTTTGTTGATAGGAAATTCAATTGTTCCGATTTGATTCGGAGGGGAGTTGATAGGCCCCTTGAATTCCTGGAGCGTATGGTTCGATGATCTCAAGTACACTCAATTAGTTTTGAGCGACTTTTTGACCCTCTCCCGAGCGTCCGTACCACTCTTCAGTGATGGTGTCGATACAGTCAGTTCTGTCACCCGGATACCCGCCGGTCACGTGGGCAATTCGCACGTCGTTGAGTTTGGGGGTGCTGAGATAGGATGGGATGCGAGATCCTATCAAGTTGTATTCCTGTCCCAATTCGTGAATAGGCGCGGAGTGCCTCTGGATTTGCGCGTTTAGGTAGCCCTGATCGCCGTAAACGGAATAGCGTGAAAGCTTCCAGGGCGGTCGGACCAGTTTTCGGTGGCACTTACTGAGTACCAATACACCGCTGTTTAGCCAGGTGCGTTTGACCCAAGCCTCCGAAGAGTATTTTCCATAAGCTTTCTCGAAGTCCTCTAACTCGGCAGTGGACAAATTTCGCCCGCAGTTGACTTCATTCACTGCGCCTAACTGTGTTTCTGGAACCAATTCAAGCAACTTGGGGCAGTCTGGATGAATGACACAGGTGGCGTCTAGATAAATGATTCGATCGTATCTCTTTAGAAACCGGGTCATCGCCACTAACTTTTGCCTTAGTATCCAATAGCGTGATGTGCCGAAATATTGGTTCAGTCTGCGCAAGACGCGAAAACGATTGGTGAAGTGGAGTAGTTTGAGGATAGGATGGTAAAAGAATGAGGGCGTCGCATATGCGTGGTAGTCCATCCCATGTCTTTTTGCGTAGGACGCGAAGATTGGCCCTGTTCGTGAAATGTAGTGGTCAACGTCAACCGCCACGGTGACCAGCGCATATTTGTTTTTTGCCATTTCAACCTATCTTGATGTGGGAACGCGGCGAGCCGCTGCCCCTAGTATACCAGTTCGAGTTCGCCACATATTGTTGATAGGAAATTCAATTGTTCCGATTTGATTCGGAGGGGAGGTTGATAGGAAATTCAATTGTTCCGATTTGATTCGGAAGGGAGGTTAAAGGTTGATTTCGCGCTTTCAAGTTAGAAATTCCGTGGATTGGTTGGACAACATGGCTTTATTGGTACCGTTGGTCGAGTTAAATGGCTGGCACTCGTCGATTTCGCGAAAATGACCTGTAGTATCTGGCCCCTGACACCGTCGTATTAACAGCTCAATGCGCTACATCTCTGGGACATGCTGACTTGGGCAGAAAGATGGCCCACAATGCCATTCAACGCTTCGAAATGCCATTCATGGATGACCATCGTCGAGCTGCGCTTCAAGGAGTATTGGCACAGTTCGCCCCCACTCGAGCGCCAGCCTCGGTCCTCGGCCCACACACCCGCAGACGCGTCGATCTGGTCGTCTCTCGATACTTAGAGCCTGTCCAGTGGATTCACGAGGCCAGCGAACGGGTAGACCGAGTATTTCTTTATGAAAAGGGCTCACCCACTGACGAACCCCTCCCCCCCAACGTTGTACGCATTCAATTGCCCAATATCGGACGGGAGAGCCAAACCATTTTTTTCCATCTCCTTAGCGAGCATTGGCGAGGGGCAGGCGTAACTTGCTTCGTGCAGGGAACCCCCTTTGACCACAGTCCGAATCTATTGTCGTGGTTAGGGTCGGGGCCGGACGATGTCTCCGCATTCCAATCACTCGCCGAGCAGATGATTCATGAGCACGTCTTTCCCGAAATTCCAGACCGGATCACGGAGAGGGCGGTTGCCGGAGAATCGTTCCAATTCATTGAAGGAGCCCTTCGAGCCGATGACCTCTCTGGGCACTTTCTTCGCAAGGAACAGCCTGGGGTCGTGAGCACCCATGACATCCTCTCCTTTTGGAATTGGATGTTTGCCTGGACGGTCACCCCGCCGGATCCCATTTACTTTTCATATGGCGCTCATTTTGCCGTGAAGTCCGAGTTGGTATCACAGCGGCCCTACAAGTGGTGGCAGCATTTATCCGGCGCGTTCAGTCATCCAGATTTTTTCCATAACGCACCCTGGATCCTCGAAACCATGTGGAGATACCTGTTTGACCTCGACCTCCCGGTATTGACCGCAGACCAAACCGACGTGGACTTCCTTCAGCAATTCACCCACTTTCGCACGCCGTATCCACAAAAGCCCACACCAGAACAGGTGATAGCGACGGCGAGGACACAACTCGCGGAGGCGGCGCAGGCTGATGGTCTAGACATCCAACAGATGTCGGTCCCCGAGATACGGGTCTTCGCGGACCGTCAGCTGCAACACGACACTGAGCGTCCTCCGCTGTACCACATCTCGCTAGGTGCAGAATCCCCGAAAGCTTCTTCGGAAACAGACACGACAAGCCCGATGACCGTGGGCTGAATCCACCGAAGAAATTATCCCGTGACGCAGTCCAGCAGCGGGCTGTTCCCGTACGCCGGCTCCCACAGCGCACGCTTCTTCGCAGAGAAAAAGGCATCTAAAACGGCGCGCGTATCTTTTGGAACCCTATCCCAAGGGTAGGAAGGCTTAAGGCGAGACAGGTCCAATGCGAGGGCAAAGGGATCGAGTTCCCACCACTCCGCGAGCGCTCGTTGGAAGTCCCGAGGGCGGGCCATAAAGTCTTCATACCGTAAAACTCGATACGACTCACGGGGACATTGTTGGAGCTGCTGGGCGATAAAACGATGGTTGGCCTCCACAATCCGAGCCTGTTTCAGCACGTCGTCCGTGAATCCTCGCCGAACGGCGCTAAATGTACTAGCCTTCGGACACCGGTACAGGACCAAAAATCGACACCGCACCAGCCCCTGAGTCAGTGAAAGAAACTCCAAGATATCTGGACGACGCAGGGCATCACGAGGCTGATTAAATGGGAAGGACGCGCTTTCATAGAGGTGGGTAGCTCCCTGTTGCGCAGCCTCCTGAAACACCGACTTGAGATCTTGTTGAAGCGCGTTCACTTTTTGATGGCGAGTACGCGGGTCCCAATGGGTAACCATGGCCTCATGCCATCCGCCCTGATCAATGAATCGATCTCGCTGCATCTGCGTATGGAGCAAGGCCCTGACCATATGATGGCCCGTTCCTTCAACGCCAACGGTAAAACAAAAAAGCATCTCTCCTATGGCCGCTTTCTAAAGAGTGTGAGGGGATTGGTCTTGTCGATGTTCAAATCCTCTTCCAGCACCTCATACCCATGCTTTTCGCAGAGCTTTATGAAGTTTTGAATACCCACCCAGTACCAACGTCCGACTCGAGCCTCCCCATCACAGTCAGCAACCATCATCCCTTTCAACAATTGTGGGCTGGGACCGGGGACACCGTATTCAATCATGTTCTTTTCACGGACCAAGTTTTCGGGCTCGCTATCGTAATACTTGTACGCGTCGGCATACATGATGTTGAGCAGCGCGCCGGGCTTACATTTCTTCTGGAGTTGGGCCAAATAGGTATCTTGTTGATAGGAAATTTATAAAAATTTGCGTTTTCGTGATAAGAAATTCAATTGTTCCGGCTAGATAAGAAGGGGAGGTTGAAGGCTTGTTTTAGCCTTATCGAGTTAGAAAATCCGTGGATTTCTGGGACCGTTGGCCGATTCAAGAATCGGTAGCTGACCCTTATTCTAACCCGAAAATGCCTAATAATCCCACTTCGAGCTTAAATTTTGACCAACTGTTTCAGACAGCATTCTTACGTCTTCCCGAAACTGATTTTTTAAATGTATAAAATTTTCTTCATTTTCGACAATTTGGTTGTAGTAATTCACTTTATTAGTAAGAGCCCGTGCAACAATTTGTTTTATAGTTTCAGGATTATAAAATTTCGTTTTCTTCAAAAGATTACGAATGGTCTTTGAAATAACGGCATTATGAAGAAATTGGTTTATAGACCCATGAAATTTCGTTTTAGGCTTTCGACTGAGATTGTTATTTATTACGTTAAAATCGCTTGGCTCTTCAAGGTCTAAGAAGGTAAGTATTTCGGTCGTTAATTGCCTTGCTGAAGTCAAGAAAGAATCAAATGTATAAACGACCACATTTTCTTTGCCAAATTCTTCATGGTACGAGCGCACAGCCTCATAGAATCTCGGTTTTGTGTAAGAGAGTCCTAGTTTTATATCTTCATTAATATCCCGTTCGCGCTTGGTATTTTTTTCAATCTGGAAGCAAAGAGAAGCTATGTAGGAGATGGGTTCTCGTATTCCGATGACAATTTTGGCACTCCCATTAAAGCCTTTTAGAGTCTTGGCTGAACTTAAATTCAACGAATAGCGGGTAGTACCCTCCATTAAGTAGCGTTGATTCACGGCTTCTTCGAAATTCTTCATATACTCTGCGTAACAAAAATTATTAGCTTTATTTAAGTGGTGCAGATTCTCCCAATCACCTGGTTCCTTTCTTTTGGAGGGGAAGATATCTGGATGCTGAGCCAGAGTGTCAAAAAGGGTCGTGGTTCCGGTTTTAGGAAATCCGACAATAAATAAATTGGGTAGTCGATTCTGTTGCATTGGCTATTAAAGCTAGGTTAAAAGAATTAGCTTATTTATGAACGTCTCTTGTCGTTAATTAATTTNTGGTAAAGCTGATCTGTATTTTTGGACATGACTAAATAGTCGTAATTATTTTTAAATGTTTCTCGTGCAGCATGCCTCATNGTATTAAGCAAGACCTGATCATTAATTAGATNGATAACACATTTAGNAATTTGTTTACAGTCATTTATTNCGATTGTAAAGCCATCTACACCATTGGTAATAANTTCTGGAATTCCTCCCGCNACAGTGGCAACCGAAGGAACTCCATACATCATAGCCTCCACATAAATTAAACCAAATGATTCATAAACTGATGGNACAACCAAAATATCAGCCTCCTTATAAAAAAGATCTAGCATTAGATCGTCAACAAAGCCATGAAAAGTTACCGCNTCNGAATAGTCGCTAAAGTTTTCATTAAAAAATTGTTGAAATTTAATGCCGCCTGGGGCGTGCGCTCTATCTGTGCCAATAATATCAACCTGAATATTTTGATATTGCTTATGTATGTAAGGGATAGATCTTAGGAAAGCCAGTGTGCCTTTTCGGTGTTCAAGCCGACTCACATACAATATTTTAAAGAGATTACCCTGGGACTTTATTACTTTATCATTGGGATTCTTATCGATGATACCCAAGCTCAAAATACGAATATAATTTATATCAATATTATATTCATTAGAGATAGTTTTAGCATGAAAACGAGTTGAAGATACTAATTGTTTTGCCTTTCTACAAGACCATTCTTCAAATCGACAAGCCATTTTGTCGCCAAAACCTATTTCTCTACCATTTATACGTAAGATTTCAAAAAGAGGAGTATGTGCTCGCACTACAGTAGGAATGTCTAGTAATAACTGAGAGGCAATCCCTGGGGCTTCCCAATTAGGAAATTCTATTACTTCTATAGGCGAAAATTTGTGAAGCTTTTTAATCAGTTGATAAATTTGAGTACTCCAGCGTAACCCTGGAAAATATGGTTCGACCAGGGGAAAAGTTTTTTTAGGTAAACGATGAATAAGCAACGATCCCTCTTGTTCGGTTGTATATTTTTTATGGCTGGTTGCCGTAATAACATGAACTGTATGTCCAAGCGCTACTAAGCCTTTAGAAAGGTTAAAAATATAAGTGCCTATTCCACCTCCATCTTCTGGCGGAAAACGCGTACTAATCAGACATATATTCACAAAGAGCCCCTTCAGATGTTAGATTTATTGATACAAGGTGAGTGTTTTTTTATAGAATTCATTATTTAAAAGTCTGCACTCCTCTAAAGCATTATCATAAATGGTGCTCTTTTCAAGTAATTCGGACCATTCTTCAATTCTTCCCATGGGAACATCATACGAAAACAAATCGAACTTATTTGAGAATGGCACAGCGACAACTTTTTTCTTTAGAAGTAACGCCCAATACATGCCATGATAACTATTAGTTATTACATAGTTTGCCGAACCCAGAAAATTAACTACCTCTTCGAAGTCATGATTATTATTAGTCATCTTAGGCTTATTATCTAAGTCACTAGTGCTTAGAGGTATGTGCTCATGCTCGTAAATCACAATATCATTTCTTAAACCTAGATTCATACCAAGGGCAGGATGCATACAACTTGAGCAAGGTAAGTAGTTCAAGCCTTCTATTTTATCTCTAACTCCCCAAAGTTTGGATGCTCGAAGTAAAGCTTTTGAGCTACTATTCAACCTAGGAATATTTTCATTATAATGTTTATTGTGCCCAACACCCCAGTAAATGATTGAATCGGGTTTCAGATTCGTTATATAGTTTAATTCGTTTTCGAAAAAATTATTATCGAGCAATCCCCCACCGCCGAAAATAATATGCATTTTTTCTAGCTTTAAATTGCACAACCACTTAGTAAAAAAAACAGATTTATAGTCATCACAAATATCAATAACTTTTGTTTTATCGTCATATTTAAAATATTTTAATGGCGACGACAATAAATCTCCGATATTGTTTACACTATTACGATGAACATTAATTATCATTATCTTATCGCCATTAATACAGATCTATTTTACGTGATCAGAGAGTTTAATATCGATACTGATCAACCAACTTTTTAATTACAATTGACATTTTTTGAAAATACCTGAGGATTTTTATCGGTTTACTTCGTGACCGTTTTAAAGCTACACGTAAACATTCTGCAATATCATCTCTTTTGTGTTGAACTGTTACTTCAATCAGTCCTTCAGTTAGAGACCGCAAATATTCGGTCGGCAAATCCCATTTACTAATATCTGAAAAATTAAGTGTTTTAGGAAACATCAGATATTTGTTCAACTTATTCTTTAATTCCAAAAAGATCATAGTTCTCATGCACTTAACACATTTACCACAATTCTGCATATCATCCGTTCGCCCTAAGCAAACATTTAAAAGAGGATAAGTTGCTTCCCATTCAGATATAGCAAAAGTCTTCTCTGCACGTGACGCTTCAAAACCATCATGGGCAAACTCTATATTTTCGGTGGAAAACAGATAATCAGTTTCAATATTAGTCCCTATTCGAAAGCTATGCCCTTTCCGATAAGTTGAAGGAATTAAAAATCTTGAAAAGAAATTTTCTAATAAAAGAACAGTAGAGATAGTAGCCGGTCCGTGCCCATAGAGCCAATCCCATTCACGGAGAAAGTCAAATACATTACTTTTCGCTGATGTTAAATTAATACCAAATTTTTCTAACTCAATTTTGTTCTTTTTAAAATATCTATCATATAATTCAGGTTTTTTCCAACTAAATGGTGGCCCAATAAGCGCAAATAATCCATGGCTAACTCTTGCTCTCGAATCAGGTTCTCGCTCTCCAAAATGTCGATATAAAGAATAGAAAGAATCAACACCGCCAGAAAAACAACAACCAACCTCCTGAGGATGATTCTTTATTCTTTCGGTAGTTAACTTCTGCGGTATTATCTCAGTCTCTCCAAACCAATGGGGCCACCATTTTATAAAAATATCCTTAGCTTTGTTGACCCCGTTAAAAAATTTAACAGATAAAACACCTTCAACTTCAACCTTATCGTTATGACGCATGGCAAGAAATAAAAGAGCTGTCACAAAGGCATTACTATGTCTTGTTATATAGCACTCATACTCAGCAGGAAATTCATACCACAACTCTTGAGGATACTTTCTCCTATTATAAAGTTCCGACAAAACTATCTTAGCCGATATCCTGACCGATTCATTGATCCGTACAATTGTCGGTTCCTTAATAAGCATACTAATACAATATCCTTGCCAAAGATAACGTCAAGTAAGAAAAAGCAGTTGAGGTTGATAGGAAGTTCAATTATTCCTTTTCTATTTGAAGGTTAGCTGGCTGATAAACTATAAAAAATGAATATTGTTATTTAATAAAACTATAGCAGAGTTTATTCTGTTTTAGAAGGTATTACGTTTAAAGCCAGCATGTAATTTTATTCCCGAGCCTTCTACACTATAAAGTTAATTTGAAAATTTGGTTAGGATTTATCATAGACTTAGATCAATATTATTATGTATGAAAATTTGCGTTTTCGTGATAAGAAATTCAATTGTTCCGGCTAGATAAGAA
>PCCK01000020.1 GCA_002731695.1 Porticoccaceae bacterium | reverse complement strand
ATATGGCTTTCGATACCCTATGCTGTTCTTTTTGTAGCGACATTTTTATCGCCCAATCTTAGTGACCAGGGTAAGGTGATATATGCCTTTACTACGTACGCATTACTTATGCTTGTTTATACTGGTATCAACATCCCATACTCCGCACTGGGTGGGGTGATGACCAAAAATATTACAGAGCGAGCCTCCCTTCAGTCGTATCGTATGGCGCTGGCGATGGCGGGTGGAGCCGTGGTGGTCTATACTGTCCCAATTCTGGTAGAATATTTCGGGGCTGGTGATGATGCGGCCGGATACCCCCTAGCAATATTTGTGATGGCTCTGGTTGCCATAGCCTGCTTCTTTTTTTGTTTCATCAGCTCCGAAGAGCGAGTTACTCACGAACTAGATCAGGGTGCTGGTGTCAACATAGCATTTGTGTTTAAAGACTTCGCATCCCTCAGGCACAATTCGCAGTTGGTTTTAATCTCTTTTTTTACATTCCTTATTCTCGTGGCGGTAGTGATGCGGGGCACAGTTACGGCCTATTACATCAAATATTTTTTTGGTCGCGAGGATCTGATTAATGAGTTCATTACTTGGGGCATGCTCGCTGGGATTGCTGGGGCACTTACAACGAGCTGGCTGACAAAACGTTATTGCAAGGTCTTACTTTTGCGGCTTGGAATGGTGTCTATGATTGCCTTACATCTTCCTTTCCTGCTCCTCACTGGGGAGGATATCTCCTATGCATTTTGCCTTTCAATAGCGGCCAACTTTCCACATATGATGGTTATGGCTCTTCTTTTTGCCATGGTGCCTGATACGGTCGAGTATGGAGCGCAGATAGCGACGGAAAAAGTGAATAAGATGGCTCTCGCTTTTTCGGGACATCTTCTTGCGCTGAAGTTTGGTATTGCGGCGGGTGGTTCATTGGCACTAGGCTGTCTGGCTTATTTCGGATATGTGGCGAACGCTGAACAGAGTGAACGCGCCCTTAACGGGATTATGCTTACATATGTAGCCGGACCGGTAGTATGTGGGTTTATCGTTTTGATGCTACTGCCTAAGTATGTTCTCTCTAATGAGAAGATGCGTGAGATTGGTGGGGTAGTGAAGAGCGCAAACTAGGCTATAAAACTCTGTAACACTTGATGGAGTATTCTCACTATAATGACTTGTAAAAATCAAAATCCAATTTTGAAAGGCTTCAACCCTGATCCGTCGATAGTTCGAGTAGGCAAAGATTACTACATTGCAACATCCACATTTGAATGGTACCCCGGGGTTCAGATCCATCATTCGCGTGATTTAGTCAATTGGAGGGTTGTGGCGCAGCCCCTGAATCGAGCGGAACTTCTTGACATGACCGGTAATCCTGACTCATGCGGGATTTGGGCGCCTTGTCTTTCTTATAGTGAAGGACTTTTCTATTTAATATATACGGATGTAAAGAGGCACTGCGCAAGCTTTAAGGATGCCCATAATTATCTAACGACTTGCCCCTCGATAGAGGGTAATTGGAGCCCGAGGATCTACCTAAACAGCAGTGGTTTTGACCCCTCGCTGTTCCATGATAATGGCCGCAAGTGGCTGCTGAATATGGTTTGGGATCACAGGCCTGGAAAGAATCCTTTTGGCGGCATATATATTCAGGAATATGACCACAGTACCCGGGCGCTAAAGGGTCCTGTAACCAATATCTTCGAGGGAACCTCGCAAGGCCTAACAGAGGCACCTCACATCTACAAGCGAAATGGTTATTACTATCTTGTGACGGCAGAGGGAGGTACTGAGTATGAGCATTGCATGGTATTTGCGCGCTCAAGATCGATAACTGGCCCTTATGAGGTCGATCCTCATGGATATTTTTTGACCTCGAAAGATGACCCAGAATTACCTCTGCAGCGCTCGGGACATGGGGATATAGTGGAGACAGCTGAGGGTGATACTTATGTTGTTCACCTGAGCAGTCGTCCGATATCAGGGATCAGAAGGAGTCCTATGGGGCGTGAGACAGCAATTCAGAGGGCACTTTGGGGGTATGACGGTTGGTTAAGGTTGGCTGATGGTGGTAATAAGCCCGATTTAGCGCTGCCAAGGGTCGATCTTCCTACGCACCCCTGGCCAGGGATTCCTGAGCGGGAAGATTTCGATGGGGATGTTTTACCTAATCATTTTCAGTGGCTACGCAATCCCAATCCCGGCACTTTTATGGATCTATTAGCTCGGCCTGGACACCTCCGCCTGCTGGGCAAACAGTCACTAGGGAATTGTTTTGAGCAGGCGCTTATCGCAAGGCGTCAGCAGGCATTTCGTTTTACTGCAACTACTTGCATAGACTTTTTTCCGTCAACCTTCCAACACATGGCTGGCCTTGTGTGTTACTACAATGGGCANAAATATCACTACCTATACATGTCTTATGACCAAGAAAATGGGCGTCACCTTGCGATTATGAGTTGTGGTGGAAATGTGTCGATGGTAGCNCATTTNCCCCTTTACGACTCAGATNCCGCCGACAATACGATTAGGCTNGATGATGATAGCCCCGTGTATTTAAGGGCGAGAGTNGATTATTCTGANTTACGATTTTCATGGAGTTTAGACGGATCGGCATGGCAGGAGCTAGGAATTNTGTTAGATTATAGTGTTATTTCGGATGAGGCTGGAAAAGGTGCTGGAAACAGTTTTACAGGGGCATTTGTAGGCGTTTGTTGCCAAGATCTATCTGGTCAAGATCAGCCGGCGGATTTCGATTTTTTTGAGTATATAGAGTACTGAATTTCGTCTGACTAACTGGTATCACTAAATTATCGAGTTATACCTCATGAATCCTTCTTTGCTCAGTTGCTGATACCGGCTAGGATTAAACTTGTAAAGGGAAGCTGCGCGGTGAGCGCCGCCAAGCTGTTTCTCATGGCAGTCTTGAAGTAATCCAGCCTTCATTATTTTTCGCCGAAAGTTTGGTTTATCAAATGACGTTCCCAAAATAGACTCATATAGTCTTTGCAGCTCCAGAAGGGTAAATTTCTCTGGAAGAAGGTTGAGACCAAAAGGCTCATGCTGCGTTTTATAACGGAGCCGAGCAAGGGCCCACTTGAGAATTTTATCATGATCAAAAATCAGGACTGGTGTGTCTGCGATAGGAAACCATTTAACCTCAAGCTCGTCCTCGCCGATAGCCAGCTGATAATCGTCCGGTCGAATGAGGGCGTAAAATGCTGTAGTAATCGTGAGGTCGTCCGGATACCGGTCTATGCTACTAAAACTCTTAAGCTGTTCGAGATGAATGTTACCCAATCCAGTCCTCGCTCTAAGCACTCGAATCGCAGCGCGTTCTAACGTCTCGTCATGTCGCAACCAATCGCCCGGTAATCCCCACCTTCCAGAGGTTTTGCCCGATGCGTGTTTTATCAAAAGGACTTTTAGCTGTGTTACCTCACAGCCGAACAATACATTATCGACGCTAACCATCCGCCTTGCACCTGAGCTTGATGAGCTAAGAGTTTTAAGATGACTTTCGTCCGCATATTTGCCTGTTGAAGAGACCAATGACATCGCATATCCAAGTTCGTTTATGTGGTGGCGATCCCAATTTGTTTTTCTGATTTTACTACTGTCGAGTTACAAAGAGCAACAGTTACCGAGTTAGAGATTTTTCTTGTAAGTCTATACACTCTCACATTTGTGAATAAATTAAGATAGAAAAAAAGGGAGAGTTCTTTTGAATACACAATCGGATGAGGACAACAAAATATTCATCGTTATAATTAGTATAGTCGCTACGATTGGTGGCTTTCTTTTTGGTTTCGATAGTGGGGTAATTAACGGTACGATTGACGGTTTACAAGCCTCATTCGACTCAGACAGTGCGGGTACCGGGTTCAACGTGGCGAGCATGCTATTGGGCTGTGCCGTTGGTGCATTTTTTGCGGGTAGGTTAGCAGATCGATATGGTCGCCGTTCCTTGCTTATTTGCTCGGCCACCTTTTTTATTGTCAGCGCTTGGGGTTCGGGCGCTGCATCAGGCTCTATCGAATTTGTTTTTTATCGAATTATAGGTGGTCTTGCCGTTGGCGCGGCTTCAGTGATGTCTCCGGCATACATTAGCGAAGTAGCTCCTGCTCGCTATCGGGGTCGATTAACCACGGTTCAGCAGATTGCGATAATAAGTGGTTTGTTTACCGCTTTTGTGAGTAATTATTTGCTAGCTGATCTTGCGGGTATCTCTACCGCTGAACTCTGGATGGGTTTTTCTGCGTGGCGATGGATGTTTTGGATGGAGCTGGTGCCTGCTGTGATATTTCTATTGGCATTATTCTTTATCCCAGAGAGTCCTCGGTTTTTAATATCGTCGGGTCAACAGGAGGCTGGAAAAAAAGTTCTGGTGAAACTTTATGGTGAGACATTGGGGTTGAGTAAAGTTTATGAAATTAAAAAGTCTCTTCAGGAGGATCACCAACCTCGTTTGGGAGATCTCATCGACTCATCTTCTGGAAAAATAAGAGGTATCTTATGGATTGGCGTCGGGCTCGCTGTTTTCCAACAGCTAGTGGGTATAAATGTAGTTTTTTATTATGGTGCGGTTTTGTGGCAGGCGGTGGGTTTTTCTGAGGCAGATGCGCTCCTTATTAACGTGATAAGTGGTGCCGTTAGCATTGCTGCATGTCTTATCACAATTGTTTTAGTAGATCGAATCGGGAGAAAACCACTGTTACTGTGGGGCTCCGTGGGTATGGCAATAACGCTAGGTATGATGGTATTTGCATTCGCTAATGGTAAAGTGTTGGACTCAGGCGAGCTTGATGTGGGTCCTTGGGGCCCCTTAGCACTTGTTTCCGCCAATGCCTATGTGTTTATATTTAACATGTCATGGGGCCCCGTTATGTGGGTAATGCTGGGAGAAATGTTTCCCAACCAGTTGCGTGGATCAGGTCTTGCGGTAAGTGGCATGTTTCAGTGGACTGCCAATTTCGCAATAACTATGACTTTTCCAATTCTTCTGGTTGGTATTGGGCTGGCTGGCGCTTATGGTTTTTACGCTTTGAGTGCAGCTGTTTCGGCGGCTTTTGTGATCAGCTTCGTCCGGGAAACTAAAGGTATTGAACTCGAAAAAATGGTCGGTTAGTGTTTCGAAGATTGGCGGCGATAAGTAACATTATATCGAAAATTTGAATGAAAATTGAGGCTCACTGTTCCTAGACGCGGTTAATGGATGGTGCTAGATGGAAGGCTGGGTTTATGTGATGTCGAACGAAAGCCTGCGACCGGGGTTAGTGAAAATTGGTCGCAGTAATGACCTACGTCAACACGTGAAAGATCTATATGGGAGTGGTGTTGCCGCACCATTCAAGATCGCGTACCGAGGCTTAGTAGAGGATTACGAGGAAGTTGAAAAAAAAGTACATCTTGCATTGGAGGATTGCCGACTAAGTCCTGAACGCGATTTCTTTGAGTGCTCGATAGCAAGAGCCATCCTGACGATTCAAGAAACAAGTCACATAATGAGTGAGGATGTTTACGTCAAAGATGAGCACCAACTTGAGAAAGAAAAAGAAGTAAAAAAACAAGGTAAGTTACTGGCGCAACATAATGAAAAAACTAAGAAAAATCGAAAGCAATATATTGAAGATGAGGGAATATGGTTAGATAAACCAAGCTTCTATATAACCATATTTCTCGGGCTGTTAGCTTTTATTTTGTTTCCGCAGATGGATGAATACTTTCGTGATAACAGCGCTATAAAATGGTTTTTAGTGGCTATCCCTCCTTATTTATACTGGCACTTTTCGTCAAAGAAATATTCTCGGAATTATCGAGAACTGGAAACTAAGGCCGAAAAACTTTACCCACTGGCCACCAGTTATGACTTGATAGCGACCTCAGAAAGTGGTGGCAGCAGCTCCGAGGTTGATGAAGCTGGGAAATTTGCTGAATCTGAGAAACCGACAATACAAGACTTAACGTTTTCTGAAGGAAAAAGTACTGATGAAGCTGCTAATATCTCGGTCAATGAATCTGAGGAGGTAGTTGCTCAGGTAACTCAGGCGACGATCAGTTGGGTGTGTCATTATTGTGCAACAGATAATACATCTGAGCCTGCGAATCAGGTGGTTTGTATCCGATGTAATCGGGCCTCATCCATGGAGGATATTTGGTGATCGTACAAATCACTAATGGCTGAATTTTGGGTAAGATTAGATCGCTATGCTCTGAACCGCTTTTGCTTGAGCATGAAAACTTTTATAGCGTCCACATGGACGCTCAGCCAGCCAATCTCCGTGTCCATAGAGATTGTCTCTCGGGCATGGTTATCCCAATAGGTAAGGTAGATTGCATCAGCATTGGACTCGCGTATATAAACTCTGAGGCTCATCGAGAGGTTTGCCTCAAAATTGAGTCGTAAAAATGCCGAGAAGTCGGTGGCAACCATACTCTCTATGAAAAAGCCAAGCTGTGTAGATTCGATCAGCATTTTCTCAAAGCGATCATTCATGTTTCTAGCTTCGCTGTAAGCACTGACTGTGTTCATAAACTCTCACTGAGGATGTTGGACCCTGAAAACTATACCTGAGATCTTGGTCTATGTTTTTTTAAAATCCAAGTGTTATTTAATACAGTAGAAGATAGGCCAAAGAGCTGACTAAAAACCTATGACATTTACCTAAACTAGTACTACGTCTAATTTAATCGACACATAAGCACTTTATTTTAGGTTGTGTGAGCATAGAAATTTTATTTTAGTAACTTCTTCTCTATGGATAATATTTCTAGTTTTTTCGAGCCGTTTGCTGAAAATTTGTACTTTGTCAGGACTACGCTGATTTTTTAATTCAGCACGCATCAAATATAAAAAAAGCAATTTAAGTATGATTTGTTGTGGTCGTTTTTTATGATGTCGCAATGATTGGTTGGCAACTAATTGCCATTATGCAGCATGTAATTTGGATTGAGGATAGTTTCTTTTTGTTACACAATCTCGGGCTGATCATGAGTTGGGTAACTCCCCTGAGTTATTAGTGCATCGGAAAATTTGTGTATTCTATGCAATTTGTTGAGACCCATTTCCGTTCTTTTAAAACTAATATGCCCATAGAATCTTTTTTTCGGCAAAAAGTTGCCACGTGCCTAAACTTTGGAAAAATGGTGACGTTCTCTTGAATATCGAAATTAAAAATATCTTTCGGGGAAATTTTAAATGGATGTAAACACAAATATTTCTGCCCAGCGCGCTGCTGGTCATGCTGCAAAAAATGAGCTAATCACAACCGAAGTCATGCGCAGGCTATCTACTGGAATCAAGATTAACTCGGCTGTCGATGACCCAGCTGGATGGACGATTTCGTCAAAAATGACTTCCACACTTATGAGTATGAAACAAGCGCTGAGAAATGCTTATGACGGGATATCGATGTTAGAGACGGCGTCGGGGGCAACAACCGAAATGGGTAACATGGTTCAGCGTATTCGAGAATTAACATTACAGGGAATAAGTGATAGTTCAACTCCCGCTCAAAGAGCCATGATGCAAAACGAGGCATCCGAGTTAATTTCGGAGATCGAGAATATTGCGAGGGACACTCAGTTTAATGGTCGAAACTTACTGGATGGGAGTAGTGAAAATATTAAGATCCAAATTGGAGATGTTGCGGGTCAAACCTTTGATGTTTCTATTTCTTCCATCACCGCCAAGGATCTTCAACTTGAGGGTTTGGATATCATTGCAAAT
Organism: Porticoccaceae bacterium; assembly: GCA_002731695.1. Classification (GTDB taxonomy): domain Bacteria; phylum Pseudomonadota; class Gammaproteobacteria; order Pseudomonadales; family Porticoccaceae; genus TMED48. The sequence continues at coordinate 12,658 of PCCK01000020.1, read as the reverse complement.
CCGACAGAAGCCTTATCCAAGGTTGATTCGGCCGTCACACAAGTTGTTGGTGCCCAGGCAAAATTTGGGGTAAACGTTGCTTTGCTCAACCAAGCTATCGAGAGTCTATTAAATAGTTCACTGAGCTTTGAGGCAGCGCGCGGACGCATCATAGACGCAAATTACGCTCACGATACGACAACTTTAGCGAGTAAAACGATTATGGGCCAAGCTGCTATGGCTATGGTGTCTCAGGCGAATCAACAACCAAAAGCCGTACATCATCTGTTGAAAGTAGAGTCAAACAAAAGCTTTTGACAAATAACAAGGACTTATTTAGGTCAATGACAATTCTAACTTCCCGATACTTATGTTCGATAGAGCGGGAGAAATTCAAATGGAACCGATTCGTACGGATGGGAGTTTTTAATAGCACTCTCGACCTCTTCGGCGACAGAGATCGGACACAACATTTCAATCCGGTATTCTACAACGTGGTTTATGTCATTGTTGTTACCACAAAATGGGTTGGCGTCCGAAGATGGATAGAATTGGCCGCGACCTTTCGTTTCCCAACAGCATTGCTGGTAATCTCCTTGACCACCAGCGCCTGCAGCGAATACGGAGTGCTTTACTGATTCCTTATACGATTCAGGAACGAAAAACACCAACTTTACGGTATCGGGATCTAACTCCAAATAAATAATCTCTTTAGCAATAATTTTCTTCTAGTTTGCTGTTTAAAAACTCATTATGTCAAGAGTTTGTACTAAGGTATGGTTGTCTCTGGAGTAGTCAGATCGGTTTTTTGAGATATTTCTTGTTCAGGTGAAAGACAAAAATACATCGACAATGCCCATGGATTGTTTGCATATTTACGACGATTTTGACACCATGATTTACTTAAACAATTAGAGGCTTCGCGTCATGGGCTTTTTTAATCGCACAGATTTCAAACTAAATTTTGGTTTTATGCTTATTGTTTTTTTTGTTTTGGCCACTGTGTCTTGTAGCGGTCCGATAGAGTTATTGAAACCGCAGGAGGTTGCAGAAAAAAAAGTACATCCGAAAGATCGTTTATATGCATATGACAAAAAGATTGGCCGAGTTTTGTCCGTCGGTAGATGTATGGCAAATGGATCTCGATCCATTCAGCGGTCTTTGGAGTACACGTCCGTCGACCTTCCGTTCCTTAAACGCCAATTTGAGGAGTTACGTAAGAGGCAAGAGACGCTCAACATGGATCGCCAGAGAATTCGCGATGTGGTATACAACACAACTGCTAGTCCACAAAAATATATGCAACCTTATTCGCACTTGTCACCATATGCCGAGCTGTGGTACGAGAGTATTACGTCAAACGACTGGCGTGCAATTGATGAGCGTTATGATGAACATATTACCTTTCTCTATAGGATGGCAGCGATGGTGACAGATTATCATGACGACATATTTTTGCAGGAGCCAGATTTGGATCGTAGCAGTCTTCTCAGGCCTATGTTTTGTAGCACAGCACTTGAGACATTGCTATACGAGAATAAACTCGATCATCCAGAATTTTTTGAGCAGAAGTTGTTACACAATACTCTTGATACTGATGTTAACACGACACGGTGGAAAAAATATGTTCCAAACTTTTTTTCCGCCTTAAATTCTAAAACAGGCGCGGCGGGTGATTCTCACGTCAGATGGGTCAACCGGCTTGGAGCTTACAAAGATTCGTGTGACTGTTATGGACAAGTTCAACGAAAATACAAAAGATTTGGGGCCCGCTTCTTTAGTCAAAATCAAGTTTTTGGTGACCTCCTATGTGGGTCTTTAGAAGAACAAGAGTTAAATAATCTTGAAACATATAAGCGAGAACATATAAGTGCAGTTAACGAAGAAAAATCTAGGTCCATTACTAAGCAAAGTGACCTACTGGATTTTTTTAAGAGGGTAAGACCCGACCGCATTCAAGAGGAGCAAGCTCTTCGCCATCAAGAGCATTTGCAGAGGCACTATATCTCGTTGTTAAACGTGGCGCGTGCTCAGTTTGCAGACTCCCAAAGAAATAGGGAGCAGAGTTCCCTGCAACATTCTCGAGACGCGTTGGTGTGTTTGTATGATGCACGTGCAAAGATGCGTGGGAATCAATATTTAGCAGCTGATTTTATCGAGGTAAGCAAGTGAACACGGTATCGGCATTCAGCAATGCTAACACATTAAGGTAGATATTTGATAAGCACTAAAATTGGTTGTTTGCGAATCGCCTATGTTTTTGTTCCGTCTGAAAACGCAAAATAGATTTGCCGAATATTGCCAGTCATAATACTATCTTGGTATGTGTTTTCGTAAATGCTTCGAAAAGTGTACTCAGCATTATAAAGAGGCTGAAAAGTGTTTCATGTTGGTCATAAAGAGTTGTTACTAATTGATGTTCGCTCCCCTGTGGAATGGTCACAGGGTTATTTGGAGTCTGCTGTCAGAGTAGAATGGCAAGACATTTCTGTCGCTATATTATCGCTCGCAGAAGCGTTGGACCAGCCTATCGTGCTCTATTGTCGGAGTGGACATCGTTCGGGAAAGGCGAAAATGATATTGGAAAATATGGGATTTACGCGAGTTGTGAATGGGGGTTCTTTGGCCGAAACTGAAGAGTTTCTTAACTCAGCGTGCTGCATATAGAATCTGGTATCAGCTATCTTTTGCGGGGTGATGGAATATGTTACATAGTTTTTTGTTGTTACTCCTTGTTGCTATTGTTCTGATGATTGCAAGTTTATTAGTGCTGGTACACAAGGTAAAAGATGTAGAGCAGCGAATAAATAGCGGCGAAATCCAACATTGGACCGATCGCTCGGAGGATGGACAAGAATGATTGTCTGCTGGGGATGTGAATAAATTTGGCTCAAAAAAAATGTAAAACTTTTGTGCTTTCCCAAAGAGTTCGGCGAAATAAGAGACCGGATATTGTAATGTTAACGTGTAAATTAGTATTAACTGCTTGACAGTCATGGATATTCAACTCGACAACAAAGTAATAATTTAGATTTTATGTCTGAACGCTACTAGGTTAGAAACTTTGTGTTTCGGCAGGAGCTTGTAAAAACAATGTTTAAAAAAAGATATTTTGTTGTTGTTTCAGCACTCTTCATTGTGGCCTTAATGACCACGATCGCAACGATGGAGTCACCAAATCAAGGATCTGTGGTTCACCTTTCTTGTGATCGGATCGATAGGGAGGCTGATGGGACATTAAAAACGGTTATCACTATAAATTCAAAGAACAATACTATGACTTGGAATGGCGGCACATTTGACGATCTCATTGTAAATGAACACCAGTATCAGATCAGAGCGGTGCCCCGCGATCAATGTAAAAGTAAATTAAGTTGTCCAGATGCTACCATGATCGTCAACAGAATCACGTTGGTGGCCAGTAAAGACCGATATCAAGGATTACAGCAAGATAGAAACCGGCGATACCAATGCACAAAGTCTGAACGCGTCTGACCTCGATTACTCGGGATATGAGATCGTGCTGAGCACTCCTAGTTTATGCATAATTTTCTAAGGAGCATTCGGCTACTCCCCGCGCCGAGTCATGACGGAATGAGAGCAAATGTCGTATAGTTTGCCCGATTTTTCACCACTAAATAAAATTTTCGAGAAAACATAACGATCTCCGATTTCTTCTACAAATAAGCAGCATTGGCCAGTTCCAGCATAAATTTTTATGTTGGCGTCAGCGAAGGGGTAACAAATATCTTCTCCTTGTGTCCAAACGCCAGACACTGTTTGAGAATTTGCACTTCCTTTATATACATTTGCGCTTGAAAAATCATGCATTCTTACAGGAGTCGTCGATGCATATTTTCCGCCGAGCTCTGCGTGTGCTATACCAGCAGTAAGAAGTAGTAGGATTGTTTTTTTCAACATAATTGAAGCGTCCTCCTTTCACAATTTTTGTTATGTCTGAGGAATAGTGAGATAAAATTTTATGAGTCCTTTAGAAAAATCCAGATCATTGGCTCTGACAGATTATGCGCTCTAATTTATGGACCAACAAGATTATTTTTGATTGGGTATTGAAAATACCTACTGGATTATATGATTTTTATTTCCGATGAATCTTGAGTTCGCGTCACGTAAGATTTTAACAAAAAGATCCCGAAGAGGTTGTGTCTACTTACAAAAATGTTTATAAAAGCGGCTGGCTAGTAAATATTGCACAATCTACATGAAAATCAACTATAGGTTATTAGATAATGTAAACCAACTACCGCTTGACAAATTCGAGGTGAAGCCTGATGCAAGTATTTTCGAGAGCTGGGAGTTTCTCCGACTAGGGGATGGAGATTGCAGCAAATACTTCAGTCGAGGTAAGCCAGGAAATCCTAATGCTCGGGGTAAGCAGTTAAAAATTAAAATAGACCTATCAGCTTGGCAAAATCGTGATCGGTCCAAAACATATCTTGCGATTGCTCATAAGCTGGATTTTACACGCCAATCGGAGTATGTCGGCAAAATAACCAAATGCGATGTTCTTTTCCCGGCTGAGCGTTATAATTTTGTCGCAGATAATTCTGGTGAAGTTGCATGGGATCGTGAAGTAAGCACTGACACGACCGATGACGCAGCTGTGACAGTAGAAATATGCCATGTGCAAGATCACGAGTTAAACGCTACTGCAAGCGTCAAGTGTGGGTGGCAGGGGAGGTTCTTTGTAGTCTCCCGAATCCTCGTTGATAAGGGTCTAATGGAGACGATTTCCGGAGACATAAACTCAGGAAATTTTCGATGGTTGACTTTGAGCGTCCTTATTAGCCCATGGAGACTACTTGAAGGCACTTTTAGGAATTTGTTGCCGACTGATGATCAAATTGACGATGAAATTGGATATGATTTTCCCCAGATATCCGAAACCTATTGTAGTGATATGTTTCGCTTTACTTTGGAACCCTCGATGGAAGATAAAGAGGTTGAGGACCAAGCGTCTCAGCAATCTAATCAAATTAATGAATTAGTACAGATTATCAAACACCTGAGAACATTTGTTATTGTGAACTCTGCGCTTCTCCTCATTCTGGTTGTCGTCAATCTTTTTCAGTAGGTGACGGGCTGATAGCTTCTCATTTGCTAACGTATCTTAGCATTGTCAGGGCTTCGGGGTGAGTGGATTGCAGCATATTAAAAATACACAAACTTTTTTAACGGCTCATCTCTTTTCTAGTCTGCGTTGAGTACTAGATTTAAATCCAATCACGGAATTAATTCGAATCAGTTAGGGCGAAAAGTGTGAATGCGACGCATTGTTCGCATTGTTGGAGGTTGAAGAACTTTTTGCGAAATATCGGCGCTTGTTTCGGAAAATTGTTTAAGACTTGTGCTTAACTCCATTGTAAGCAGGATATCGCCTTGTCAAACCTATTTCAAATATGTGGATGCAATGTCTTTACAGAAAAATTAAGCACTTTTACATAAAAAAAGAGATCAATAGATTGAACACTACAACATTATGCTGGTTTTTCATCATCACACTGTTCATTCAAGGCTGCACATTGTCTATGCGGGAGCCATCTAATATTTTGATTCAAACTTCTGGTGGATTGGTTTCTGGCTCCGAGTCAAGCATTGGTGGAAAATCCTTTACAACTTGGCTAGATATTCCTTATGCGCAGCCGCCTTTAAATGACTTGCGATGGCGAGCCCCGCGTGCGTTGGATCAAACTTCTAATAGAATTATTCCGCCCGAGGTAACTTTTTGCGTGCAAGAGTCCAGCACTTATGGTGCTGTTCAAGGGGATGGCATAGTCGGGAGTGAGGATTGTTTGTACCTAGATATTCGATCACCTGTGAATGTGTCAAATGAACTGCTTCCTGTCATGGTCTGGATTCACGGAGGAGGAAATGTAACGGGGTCAAAAGATTACTACGATTTCTCTCGCTTGGTTGTCGAGGAGAAGGTGGTCGTAGTAAGTATTAATTACCGCTTAGGAGCTCTTGGATGGTTTACTCATCCAGCGATCCAAAAGTTCCAGACAGGGGATGATCAGTCTTCGAACTTTGGTACTTTAGACATTATTCAGGCACTCAACTGGATAAAGCAAAACATTGATAAATTTGGAGGAAACTCGGAAAATGTGACGATTTTCGGAGAATCGGCGGGCGGGCATAATGTGTTAACGTTACTTGTTGCCCCTAACACCAAAGGGTTGTTTCACAAAGCGATTGTCCAATCTGGCTACACCAGTAGTGCTTCATTAGAAAGCGCCTATAATAAGCATGCTTTAGACCCATTTGTTAATCGCGGATCCTGGCAGATGACTCGTAATCTATTTCCATATAGCCAATCTATTTTGTTTGATTCTCAAGAGGGTCGAGAACAGTTAAGTGTCATCCGAAATAGTTTGAGAGCGTTGGATGCTAGAGATTTTATTGGTGCATATGTCGAGTATCGAGATGAGGACTACATGCCTCTCACCACATCTGATGGAATTGTAATTCCAATTGAGGGTCTGGAAAAAGCTCTTAAAAATCCAAAGTACAAAAAGGATGTGTCTGTGATCGTAGGCAGCACCAAAGACGAGCTCTCATTCTGGCTTGGAACTCACCGATACTTTGTCGAAGAGTATCATCCCTACACGAGGTTACTTCCGAAAGGTTTGAGGTTGAAAGATAAAAATCTTTATAAATTTTGGCGTAAGATTCGGTCGCATGCATGGAAGTTGCGGGGCGTTGATCATGTTTTAAATGCGCTTGAGATAGCTGGCTACAAGTCGTTATATGCTTATCGATTTGATTGGGATGATCAAAAAAGTTCCATGTTTGCAGATATTCCGGAAATCATGGGAGCGGCACATGCTACAGATGTCGCATTTCTGACTGGGCGCTATATTTATGGCCCCATCGGAAGCTATATGTACCCCAAGAGTCGGTCGCGCGATCAAATGGAAAGAACGATGATGATGGCTTGGAGTGATTTTGCACGTTTTGGTAGCCCTAATAAAAGGCTACCGTTGAATTGGGAGAAATATAGTCAAGGTCGAGGTGATTTTTTGAAGCTAGACAAAGATGAAGATCTAAAAATGGGGTCTGAGACAGAAACTATGGATTCTTTATTGAAGAAGGTTGCGGATTCCGTTTTTTTAGGGCCGATTCAAAAATGTCTCCTCGTTTGGGAGTCACTAGTGAATATCGGTGACCCAGACATCAATCGTTACAACGTTTGGGAAGATGGTGTTTGCTCGGCCTATGATATTACACTAGAGAGAAAAAGAATTTCCGCGCAATTAAAACGTGAACATGGCGGCACCTCGGTTTTTGAGTAATACAGCGCTGTGCATTTAAGCAGAACTTTTTGTATTTTGGAGGGTCGTCTATTGATGAAAGTGTTGAATTCAACTGGGTATTGTAATCAGTCGGAAGTTTGGATCTTGCTATGCCGCCCGGAATAATTGGAGACTCTTATGGATAAATATCGAGCGCCTCAAAGAGACATTACTTTTCTTTTGGAGGAATTGGTTGGCTATGAGGAGCACTGCAAGCTGCCGGGTTTCGAGCACGCAACGACTGATGTTGTAAACGCGGTTTTGACTCAAGGTGCAAAATTCTTTGAGGATGTTGTTGCCCCTACTAATTCCGTTGCGGACGAGGAGGGTGCCTCTCTACTCGAGCAGGGGGTCAGAGCAGCACCGATATTTCAAGAGGTGTATAAGCGAATGATCGATGAGGGATGGCATTGTCTGAATGGCGATGTTGATTTTGGTGGTGCTGGATTACCGAGTGTTGTCGATCTTGCGAATCAAGAGATGCTGCAATCCTCTAATATGTCGCTTAGTCTTTTGCCCATGCTTTCACGCGGTGTTATTCATGCACTGACTTTGTTTGGCTCTGAAGTACAAAAGAAGAAATATTTGGAAAAATTGATTAATGGGCACTGGACGGGGACTATGAACCTCACTGAGTCTCAGGCGGGCAGTGATCTGTCGCTAATCCAAACTAAGGCTAGTCAATGCGGAGATCATTACTTGGTTACTGGCCAAAAAGTGTACATAACATGGGGCGATCATGATCTATCAGAGAACATAATTCATCTTGTGCTGGCCAGGGTGACAGGTGCCCCTGCGGGAAATAATGGAATCTCACTATTTCTTGTCCCAAAGTTTTTGGTTGGTGACGACGGTAGCCTTGGATTACGTAACGATGTTTTCTGTCTAGGCCTTGAAAAAAAGCTAGGAATTAATGCAAGTCCTACCTGTACGATGTCGTTTGGAGAAAAAGACGGGGCAGTTGGATACTTAGTTGGTAAGGAAAATCAAGGGTTAATGTGCATGTTTGCGATGATGAATAATGCGCGGTTGTCCGTCGGTCATCAGGGAGTAGCTATTGGAGAACGTGCATTTCAGAAGGCGGTCCAATATGCCCTTGGCAGAGTTCAAGGTGCGCTATCTGGTGGGATTGCTCCAGTTCCGATTATTAATCATCCGGATGTAAAGCGGATGCTTTTGTTAATGCGTGCATTGACTGATGCTGGTCGAGCATTGTCCTTTTTTACTGTGGCCGCCGAAGACAGGAGTACCCGTCACCCAAATGAATCAGTAAGAGAAAGGGATTCTAGATGGGTAGAAATATTGACTCCGTTGGTCAAAGGATGGTGCACTGAGATCTCGATGGAGGTCACGTCTTTAGGGGTTCAAGTTCATGGTGGCATGGGTTTTATAGAGTCGACAGGTGTTTCTCAACTTTTTCGTGACTCTCGAATCTTGCCGATTTATGAGGGTACCAATGGCATCCAGGCTCTTGATTTTATTGGTAGGAAGTGTTTGCGTGATGGAGGCAGTGGGTTGTCCTCTATAGTCGATGAGATGCGTAACACTGTTGAGACCACGAAGTCAGAGAGTGAAAGGGTAACAGTGCTGATTGATTCTTTGAAATGTGCTGCGAATCAATGTACACATGCCATTAATGAGGTTCTGACCCGACCAACGCGAAGTCCTGAAATAGCGTATAACTTTTTGATGATTTTTGGAAACTCTATAAGCTTTTGGCTGCTTGTTAGGTTGGCTATTTCTGCGCAGCGTTGTATTGATGAAGGATCTCAAGACACGCTATATGAGCAAAAGATTGTCACCGCCCAGTTTTTCATGGATCATATACTCAGCCGAAATAATGGGTTCCTTAAAATCATACTCGCTGAAAAGAGTACTCTGAGTCAAATAAGTAGCGACCATTTTATTCGACCGTGACCATTAACTAAGAGTGTCGGAGTGCTAAGTCTGGCAAAGCAACAACAAACATTCTTTCGAACCTTATGATAGACTTATAATTAAGAAAAAGTATCCAATGCGTTGAGACAAGACATTTGACATATTGATTGGGAATCAGCAATGCAAAATGTAACAATTACGGAGGCCGCTCAGGAGTATCTAGCTAGTTTGCTAGATAAACAGGATTGTGTAGATATAGGTATCAGGATGTTTATCAGTGATCCTGGAACCCCAAAAGCTGAGACTTGTATCGCTTATAGTCGACCGGGTGAGCACAATGAAGATGACCTTGTTGTTGAGTATGAGGCATTTAATGCTTATTTTGAGCAGCGTAGTATCCCATTTTTAGAGGATGCTAAGGTAGATTATTCAGCCGACAAATTTGGTGGGCAGCTCACCATAAGGGCGCCCAATTCTCGTCTGCCAAATGTCAGTGATGATAGTCCTGTTGAGGACCGAGTTAATTACTTGTTATACAGTGAGATCAACCCTAGCTTGGCCGCTCATGGAGGCGAGGTATCACTCGAAGGAATTGATGATGGATTCGCGGTATTGAGGTTTGGCGGAGGTTGTCAAGGGTGTGCAGCGGTTGATATGACGCTGAAAGAGGGCGTTGAAAAGAATTTGTTAGAAAAAATACCAGAATTAAAAGGTGTGAGAGACGCTACAGATCATAGCGACAGCACAAATGCCTACTTTAGGTAGACCAACTTGATTGTGGATATTTATTTCTCGGGCTCAAAATCAACATTAAATCGCCTCGATTGACTTAATAGTCTTGGTCTTAAACTGTTACGATCTGATTCGCCGCGATGAGTTGTCCTTTGGCAGCGGCTTTTTGAAACGATTCAATTTGATTGAAATTCATGTAATTGTAAATTTCCTCTGCCATCGGATCAATTTGAGATGCAAAAGTAAAATATTCCGCTGGTGTAGGTATTCGTCCCAGAATACCCCCGACTGACGCTAACTCGGCAGAGGCAAGATAAACGTTTGCGCCATCACCGAGACGATTTGGAAAATTCCGCGTTGATGTAGAGAGCACGGTCGCTCCCGCTAAAACTCTAGCTTGATTGCCCATACATAATGAACATCCTGGCATCTCTGTGCGGGCACCGACTTTTCCAAAAATATTATAGTAACCCTCTTGCATGAGAGTATGTGCGTCCATCCTTGTCGGTGGACATATCCAGAATCTCGAATTCACTTCTGTGGCGTTATCAAGCAACTTCCCTGTTGCTCTGAAGTGCCCAATATTCGTCATGCAAGAACCAATAAAAATTTCATCAACAATGTCGCCTGCCACGTCAGATAAAAGTCGAGCATCATCTGGATCATTGGGGCAGCAGACAATTGGCTCTTTGATCTCAGACAAGTTTATCTCAATTACGCTAGTGTACTCAGCGGTGTCATCAGCTCTTAGGAGAGTTGGATTTTTTAACCACTCTTCCATTTTTTGGACTCGTCGCTCAAGAGTTCTTACGTCTCCATAACCTTCAGATACCATCCAGCGAAGAAGCACCACATTTGATGATAGGTATTCAGTGACAGATTTCTCGCTTAATGAAATTGTGCAACCTGCTGCAGATCGTTCAGCGGAGGCATCAGAGAGCTCAAATGCTTGCTCAACCGTGAGCGATTCCAAACCTTCAATTTCTAAAATTCTGCCAGAAAAAATGTTCTTTTTGCCTTTTTTATCAACAGTAAGGAGGCCATTCTGTATCGCATAATAGGGAATTGCATGCACCAGATCCCTCAATGTTATTCCCGATTGCATCACACCCTTAAAACGCACGAGAACTGATTCTGGCATATCCAGAGGCATTACACCGGTTGCTGCGGCAAAAGCGACAAGACCTGAACCCCCCGGGAAAGAGATACCCATTGGAAATCGTGTATGAGAGTCGCCTCCTGTTCCAACCGTATCCGGAAGTAGCATTCGATTTAACCAGCTGTGAATGATTCCATCGCCCGGCCGGAGCGAGACACCTCCTCTATTAATAATGAAATCAGGTAGGGTGTGTTGAGTATCAATATCTACCGGTTTTGGATAAGCGGCGGTGTGACAAAATGACTGCATTACAAGATCACTTGAAAAACCAAGACAAGCAAGATCTTTCAATTCATCTCGCGTCATCGGACCCGTGGTGTCTTGAGAACCAACCGTAGTCATTTTAGGCTCACAGTACGTTCCTGGTCGCACACCTTTTGCACCACATGCTTTGCCAACAATTTTTTGGGCTAGCGTGTATCCTTGACTGGAATCTTGAGTTTCGACGGGTTTTCTGAAAATATCGGATAATGGAAGCCTTAGATATTCTCTCGCACTGTGAGTCAGACCTCTACCAATTATTAGGTTTATCCTGCCCTGTGCACGCACTTCATCCAGAATCACTTCTGATTTATGTTCGAATTGAGCGAGTAGATCACCATTTTCATTAAAAATTAGTCCTTCATATGGACGAATCTCGATAATATCCCCGTAATGTATGTTGTCCACTGGCGCCTCAATGGCCAGTGCCCCCGCATCCTCCATGGTATTGAAAAAAATAGGAGCGATTTTGTTTCCTATGCAAATTCCGCCTGATCGCTTATTAGGCACTCCAGGCATGTCATCACCAAAAAACCAAAGCATAGAATTTGTTGCGGATTTCCTCGATGACCCCGTCCCAACTACATCACCGACAAAGGCGACCGGTAATCCTTTGTTAAGTATTTCCTGTATTTGTGATAACGGCCCAGTTTCTCCGGGTTCATCTGGATTTAATCCATCACGAGACATCTTGTACATAGCGCGTGCATGAAGAGGAATGTCTGGTCGTGACCATGCGTCTTGCGCTGGGGACAAATCATCGGTGTTTGTTTCTCCAACGCATTTAAATACGACGGCTTTTATACTCTCTGGTACAGGTTTTTTGCTTGTGAACCATTCGGCATTAGCCCAGGACTGGATTACGTCCGCAGCATGGACATTTCCTAGGTCTGCTTTTGATGCAACATCATGGAATGCATCGAAAATCAACAAGGTCGATTTTAATTGTTCGGCGGCGAGCTCAGCTAGTTGGTTATCACTCAACAGATTTATAAGTGTTTCTACATTATAACCCCCGTGCATCTGACCCAGAAGGACCACCGCCTCCTCTCGGCTAATGATAGGACAAAGCGTTTCTCCATGTGCTACCGCAGTCAGAAATCCCGCCTTTACGTAAGCAGATTCATCAACGCCAGGCGGAACACGGTTGGTGATAAGATCAATTAAATATTCTTCTTCTCCAGTAGGCGGATTTTTGAGCAATTCTATTAATTGAGATGTCCACTCAGGACCAAGAGGTTTCGGTGGAATACCTAAGCCTCTTCTCTCTTTGATATGCGCACGGTATGCTTCTAGCAAAATAGTAACCTCTTATTTGTTGGATTTGGTCGATTTA
>PCCK01000019.1 GCA_002731695.1 Porticoccaceae bacterium | reverse complement strand
GAGCACATTACATATTTGATAACAGCGGTCCTGAGAAAAATATCGATCAGAACGTACTTTTGTTTCATAAAATTTTCTTACAACTAGCCGCCGAATCTAGGCCTGCCGGTTAAATTGGCTTAAACCGCAATCTATACCAATTTAAAAATCAATAAACCAGATTGTAATTATTCACCTTCTCCATATTGACTCTTTGTCCAAAGCAAGCTTCCATATAACTTCCCGATTGGCGTTAGGAAATACAAATGTACTATTTTCATCTGTGAGTTGTTCTATTGGCACCCACTTTCCAAGTTGGCCTTCTGCCCCTTTCGGATATCCCAAATAACTGAGTATTAAAAAAAAATCCAGCACAAGTTTTTTACCGGCATCATAATAGTCAACGGTCAAATAATGCTGTAATTCTCGTACACGAATATCTAATTCCTCAAATAACTCACGCGAAAGTGCTGACTCAGACGTTTCTCCTAGCTCTACCTTTCCACCTGGAAATTCCCAATATCCGGCATACGTTTGATGCGCAAGTCTTTTTGTAATAAATACCGACTCGCTTTGATCGAAGACAATCCCAGCAGCTATATGAATAGGAGTTTTCATATATTACCCTTACACATTCCAGCTAGGTACGGTATTCTGCATTTATGCGCACATAGTCATGTCCAAGATCGGTAGTCCAAACCGTTTCTTTACAACCGCCGCGCCCAAGGTCTATACGAATTTCTATGTCATCTTCTCGCATTAAACGCACTCCCACTTCCTCGCTGTAACTTTCGGCTCTGGATCCAAATTTCACAATGTCTTCACCATTGATGGCTATACTCACATTTTTTATGTCGAGATCAATAATATTTGCGCGACCAACCGCCGCCAAAATACGACCCCAATTGGGGTCAGATGCGCCTATAGCTGTTTTCACTAGAGGAGACTCAGCAACCGTATACGCAGCACTTCGAGCCTCACTTTCTGTTGAAGCACCGACAATCTCTATTGTTACGAATTTTTTAGCACCCTCTCCGTCTCTGATACACTCTTTTGCCAATATTACACATAGAATTTCTAAACACTTAACGAAGTCGTAGAAATTTTCCTCATCGACCACCACGTTGCTACAACCAGTGGCAACCAATACTAATGAATCGTTGGTGGAGGTATCCCCGTCCACTGTAATTCTATTAAAACTCTTTGCAGCAGCAAGTCGAAGCGCTCGATCGAGCAATTTTGATTCGACCTTTGCATCCGTAGCAATAAACCCTAACATAGTAGCCATATCAGGTTTTATCATGCCCGAGCCTTTTGCGATACCAGTGATGGTTATTGATTTGCTTCGCGATTCCTCTCGGCAAATTGTCTCTTTTACTAAATTCACTGAAGGGAGAGTTTGCCGAACACTTACTCCCTTAGGTCGGGTGTCAGTTGTCATTATACCTTGCGCTGCGCTATCCCAACCTCTCTCACTTAAATTAGCCGCAACCAGCGGAACAGCCGACAATAATTTGGCAAGTGGCAGATATTCACCAATAACGCCAGTTGAAAAGGGTAAGACACTCTCTGTTGGAACTTTCATAAATTTTGCTACTTCCGCACAGACAGCTTCTGCATCCTCAACACCTCTTGAACCTGTTCCTGCATTAGCATTTCCAGTATTAATAATCAAATATTGAGTTGAGTGTTCAGAATACATTGATTTTTTAGCCACAAAAACCGGAGCAGCGCAAAAAGCGTTCCGTGTGAAAATTGCTGCAATCCCTGAACCTTCGATCAATTTCATCAAGACAAAATCTGGTCTACCGAGTTCTTTGACACCAGCACTCGCCGTGCCAAGCTCGAAGCCTGAGATAGGTGTAAGGTTTGGCAACTTGGTTATGTTATCAATTTTCATGATTCAATATTCAGGTCGGACTTTTAAAAGTTTAGTTTATATTTTTCCACAACACTGCTTAAATTTTTTACCTGAACGGCACGGACACTGCTGATTACGACCCACTTTTGCACCTTCGCGCAAAATAGGTACTCGACGATTGGCCATTTTAAATTTTTTTTCAACTGGCCCCGCTAACTCAACATGTTCATTCTCTCGATTTAAAGCCTCTTTTTGGCGTCGCTCAACTAAAACTGTCGAATCGGATTCCGAAGCGACTTGAATATGACTCAAGTATCGAATCGTCTCATACTTAATTTTGTCCAAGAGCTCTTGAAACAAAGAGAACGATTCTCGCTTATATTCCTGCTTTGGATTTTTTTGCGCATAAGCTCGAAGACCTATACTCTGTCTAAGTTGATCCATAATAGCTAGGTGTTCTTTCCAAAGATTATCCAAAACTTGCAGCATAATTTGCCGCTCAACCTCACGCATCTGTTTGCCCATCTGAATTTTACGTTCATCATCTTTCGCGCGCACAAGGTCGATAATCCTATCCCGAACCACATATTCATCAAGCCGATTATCATTTTCAAGCCAACTATGAATATCTACTTCCAAAGCAAAATCTGCTCGTAAGGTTTTCTGCAGACCTTCTATGTTCCATTGCTCAACTAAACTTCCGCGATCAATGTAAGATTCAACACACTGGTTCACAACGTCATTACGAATGTTAGTTATCACATTTGAAATGTCGGTGTCTTCGAGTAGTTCGTTGCGTTGCTGGTAGATCACCTGTCGTTGATCGTTAGCCACATCGTCATACTCTAAGAGGTGCTTCCTCATGTCAAAATTTCGTCCTTCCACTTTACGTTGAGCTTTGACGATCGATTTAGTCACCATACTATGCTCAATCGCTTCTCCATGCTCCATCCCCATTGAGCGCATCATCGTTTTTACTCGCTCAGACGCAAATAAACGCATTAATGAGTCATCTAGGCAAAGGTAAAACCTAGTTACACCGGGGTCACCTTGCCGGCCAGCTCGCCCTCGCAATTGATTATCAATACGCCGTGATTCATGACGTTCAGTGCCAATTATGTGCAGCCCTCCAGCCCCCAAAACAGTTTGGTGTCGGGCGCGCCACGCATGTTTGCGCTTTTCTAAAAACTCAGAAGATTCACCTACATGTAACTTGAGTTCAGCTTCAAGATTCCCCCCCAACACAATATCGGTACCCCGTCCAGCCATGTTAGTAGCGATAGTGACTGAACTTGGCCTGCCAGCATTTTCTATTATATTCGCCTCGCTCTCATGGTGCTTGGCATTGAGCACACTATGTTGAATCCTCTTTTGTTTGAGCATTGATGAGAGAAATTCAGATGTCTCCACGGAGGCGGTACCAACCAAAACCGGCGCTCCCTTGGCGATTGTATTTTCTATATCTTTTATAACAGCAACAAATTTTTCTTCCTCACTTAGAAAAACTAGATCATCGAGATCCTTACGCTCAACAGGAACATTCGTAGGTATGACCATCACATCCAAACCATAGATTTGACGAAATTCGAAGGCCTCTGTGTCTGCTGTTCCGGTCATCCCAGATAGTTTTTTATACAATCGAAAGTAATTTTGAAATGTCGTCGACGCTAGAGTCTGACTTTCTTGCTGAATGGGTAAGCTCTCCTTTGCCTCAATAGCTTGGTGAAGTCCCTCTGAAAGTCTTCGCCCCGGCATAGTCCGTCCAGTATGCTCATCGATCAAAACCACCATCTGATTCTGAACAATGTACTCAACATTAACTCTAAACAAATAATGTGCCCGTAGCGCAGAAGTGACATGATGTACCAATTTCAAATTTGACGCTTGATAGAGACTTTGATCACTACCAAGCATGTTAGATTCAACCAATTTTCGCTCTACTCTTTGGTGTCCGGCTTCCGTAAGATCAATCTGTCGTGTTTTTTCATCGACTGTGAAATCACCACTGTAATCCGCACTTTCAGGCTTTAAATCTAAAATCAGACTATTAATCTCTTGATATAGTTGTGAACTATCTTGAGCGGCTCCAGAAATTACGAGGGGTGTGCGGGCCTCATCGATAAGAATTGAATCTACCTCATCAATAATGGCATGATTTAGCGATCGCTGAGATTTCTCCTCAAGATGCAATGCCATGTTGTCTCTTAAATAGTCAAAACCGAATTCGTTGTTCGTACCGTAGGTAATATCGGCCGCATACGCCTCTTTGCGTGTTGATACCGTCAAACCATTGTCATCTTCAGCTGAACAATAAAAAGAGCTTGCTTCATTACCCCCTCGGTGTGATTGAATTACACCTAAAGATAAACCGAGCGCTCGATACAAGGGCAACATCCACTGCGCATCTCTTTTGGCGAGATAGTCATTCACCGTAATGATATGGACGCCCTTAGCCGGCAATGCATTAAGATATGCTGATAACGTAGCCGCCAAAGTTTTCCCTTCGCCAGTTCGCATTTCGGCAATCCGGCCTTCATGAAGGGTGATACCTCCGATTAACTGAACATCAAAATGTCGCATGGCGAGTACTCTTCGAGAGGTTTCTCGCACCGTAGCAAAAGCCTCGGCTAACAAGTCATCCAACTGTTCCCCACTTGCTAAACGATCTCGAAATTGATTAGTTTTTTCCCTTAAGTCCTTATCAGAAAGTAATTCTAATGACCCTTCTAACGAGTTTATCTCTGCGACAGTCTTTCTTATCCGACGCAAGTCTCTGTTATTTTTACTTCCTATAATTTTCTTCAGAATCGTAAGGATCATTAAGTTGGCATCCGAGACTTTGATAGATCTACACTAACGGAAAAACTAGGGGTTATAATCATTGAGGAAATGATAGGGGTAACCAACAAATTTTTTAATGAAGTGACCTGCGAATATATGTCGAAGGGTCGACAGTTCTTCCGTTTTTATAAACCTCAAAATGCACATGGGGACCTGTAGAACGACCCGTACTTCCCATTTTGGCAATCACGTCCCCGCGTTTAACAATAGCACCAAGTTTTGCGACATTTTCCTTGTTGTGAGCGTACCTAGTGACATATCCATCACTATGATTGATTTCTACCATATTTCCATAGCCACTTTGCGCACCTGACCAAGTAACGACACCGGCTGCAACTGCTATTATATCGGATCCCTCTCTTCCGGCAAAATCAATACCAGAATGCCACTGTTGTTTACCATGAAAAGGATCGGTGCGCATCCCATATTGGGACGATAGCCACCCTTTCAATATGGGCCTCCCAGCGACGATGGATTCATCTCTAAGTCGATCGTCAGACATCATCGACTGTAGTACGTTCAACTGAGCTTCACGATCACTAATATTATTTTCTAGTGAAGCGAACATCATTTTTATCTGCTCTTGAGAGGACATCGATCTCGTCAACTCTGAATTTAAACTATCGTTTGGACCGCCTAAACCAGCCGAAATTGAAAAATCAAACTCCCCACTTTGAAGGCTCGCGATTTGCGTTAGTTGCTCTCCTAGAGCGTCCAAGCGAACTATTCGGGATCTCATTTGAGCGAGTTTCGCAGTCATAGCTGATAAAGTATTTTCAACCTGATGCTTTCCAGATTCCACATCCTCATGCTGAACCAATATTTGCTGCCTCATCTCTGCAATCGTATTTTCAAACACTAACCGCCAGCTTTTGTCTGCCAACGAAGATCCCAACCATAGTCCCGAAATGAGTGGAATTCCCAAAACGACGGCTGCCAACGAAATCTGTCCCAAAACCGACAGATTAATCGAACGGGTTTTATCAGCCCGACTATTGATAAGGATCATTCTCACTGCAATATATCCGTCTTTATTCTAGTTTACAGCACTAAAAGTGATTGGGGATGTCGCACCACTTTTTTTATAAGTAACTAGTTCCCACGCATCCTCTTGAGCAATGAGCTTACGGAGGGAGGCATTATTTAGCGCATGACCGGCCTTGAAGCCATCAAATTCGCATAGCAAGTTATTTCCCATTAGATATAAGTCTCCTATTGCGTCTAAAATCTTATGTTTCACAAACTCATCCTTGTATCTCAGACCACCTTGGTTAAGAATTTTGTATTCATCGATGACAATCGCGTTCGCTAAGCTACCTCCTTTCGCAAGCCCTTGAGCTTTCAGGGTACCCAACTCACTCATAAAGCCGAAAGTGCGTGCTCGACTAATTTCCTTAACGAACGACGTGGAGGAAAGATCGAACGTCGCCTTGTTAAAGTTGTTTTTAAATACAGGATGATCATATTCGATTTCGAAATTTAGTTTAAAGCCCTTATAAGGACTGAATCTCACGCTTTTTTCTTCATGTTCGAATTCGACAACTTTTTTTACCCGAACAAATTTCTTCGCTTCCCGCTGCTCTTGAATTCCAGCACACTGCAATAAAAAAACAAAAGGAGCTGCACTTCCATCTAAAATAGGCACCTCTTCACCCGTTAAATCGATCTTCAAGTTATCAACACCGAAACCCGCTAAAGCAGAGAGGAGGTGTTCAACTGTTGCAACGCGTGCTCCCTCACTCATGAGGGTGGTGGAGAGGTTAGTTTGCACTACATTCTCCGCAAGAGCGGGAATTTCTATAATCGGATTCATGTCCACTCTACGAAAAATGATTCCGGTATCCTCGTCAGCTGGCCGCAGGGTAAGACGGACTCTACTTCCCGAGTGTAACCCCACCCCAGTCGCACGTATGATATTTTTCAATGTGCGCTGTTTTATCATTCTTCCCAGTTCATGCCTCTATTAGATTTAGAGCATAGCAGACATGTTCTTGACCGCCAAGGAGTTTCCTTTACAGAAAAAACGATATAGTATCCCCTTCGAAAAAAATACCATGATTAATCCGCTTGTTTTCTTAAAAATGCCGGCACATCTAAAAAATCCAATTCTGAATCAACTTGCGCATCCAACCGTTGCGCTACCGCCCCTCTCTCTGCTGATTTTCCTCGCCGAGTAATAGCCGGCTGATCCAATCGGGAATAATCACGTGTGTTCCCACTTTTTCGCGCCGTATTATCAATTACACTTCTCGGACCGGATTTCACGCTCGCCGTCTGTAATCCAGTCGCCACGACAGTTACTCGCAGTGTGTCGACCATTTCAGCATCAAACACGCTCCCCACAATAATAGTTGCATTTTCATCAGAAAACTCACGAATTATTTTTCCTACGTCCTCGAATTCTCCTAAAGTCAAATCAAGACCACTAGTTATATTAACGAGAATTCCCTTGGCACCTTCTAGGTTAATATCTTCCAATAATGGACAACGAATTGCGCTCTCAGCGGCTACCAACGCGCGATCGTTTCCGCTTGCCTCACCCGTTCCCATCATGGCCATTCCCATTTCAGCCATGATGGTTCTTACGTCAGCAAAATCCACATTTATCAATCCATCTAATAGAATCAAATCAGTGATCCCTTGAACTGCGCCAAAAAGCACATCATTCGCCTGCTTAAACGCGTTAATAACTGTCATATCTTGCCCAAGCACCTGAAGTAACTTTTCGTTTGGCACTATGATCAAAGAGTCCACACATTCTTTTAAAGTAGCAATACCCTCATCAGCGACAGCCATACGTTTTTTACCCTCAAATAAAAAAGGTCGCGTCACTACTCCCACAGTCAAAATACCTAACTGTTTTGCGACTTCTGCGATAACCGGAGCACCCCCTGTCCCAGTGCCGCCACCCATCCCTGCGGTAATAAAAACCATATCCGCTCCCTCGAGCGCCTGAGAAATACGTTCTTTATCCTCTAAGGCCGCTTGCCGTCCAATCTCAGGGTTGGCACCGGCGCCTAAGCCTTTGGTCAGTGTTTGACCCAACTGCAAAATAGTTGCGTTTTCCAAGCCACTCAAAGACTGTGCATCAGTGTTTGCGCAGATAAAATCGACACCATCGATATCGCTCTGCATCATATGTCGCACAGCATTCCCACCACCACCACCAACACCCACGACCTTAATATCAGCATTTTTTGGTATACTATCAACAAGTTCAAACATACATTATCTCCTTCTGTAAAACGTCAACTTAACGAATAGCTTCGGTACCCAGGACAAAACTAGATATCTCCCTGAAACCAACTTTTTATGCTTCCAAATAAACTATTTGCAGAACTCTTACTAGTTTCTAAATCTGTTCGCTTTTCGTACTGCAATTTAGCGAAATGAAGTAGCCCTACCCCAGTTGAATAAACCGGGTTTTTAACGATATCAGCCAATCCCGAGACATTGAACGGCGCTCCGATACGAACGGGCATATGAAAGATTTCTTCCGCTAATTCGGTAACTCCCTCCATCTTGGAGGTGCCACCAGTTAGCACAATACCAGCGGCCAAAAGATGCTCAAAGCCACTGCGCCTTAAATCCTCTAAAACCAAAGTGAACAATTCCTCATATCTTGGCTCCACAACTTCCGCCAAAAGTTGCCGAGACATCTCTCTTGGGGCACGATCTCCCACACTGGGTACTTGAACTGTTTCCTCTGGTCTTGCCAACTTTGCCAAAGCACATGCGTATTTAACTTTCAACTCTTCTGCATGTGCCGTAGGGGTGCGGAGAGCCATAGCAATATCGTTTGTAACCTGATCTCCTGCAATAGGAATAACACCTGTGTGTCGTATTGCTCCTTCTGTAAATACCACGATGTCCGAAGTGCCTCCTCCAATGTCAACTAGCGCAACACCGAGATGCTTCTCATCCTCAGTAAGCACGGCATAACTTGAAGCCAGTTGTTCCAAGATTAGATCATCAACTTCTAAACTGCACCGACGGATACACTTTTTTATATTGTGTCCCGCATTAACCGCGCTCGATACAAGATGCACTTTGGCCTCAAGTCTAACTCCTGACATCCCCTTGGGCTGCTGCACTCCCTCTTGATTATCAATGATATATTCCTGAGGTAGAACATGAAGAATCTCTTGATCTGCTGGAATGGCGACGGCTTTTGCGGCATCAATAACGCGATCAATATCGAGGTACTGTACCTCTCTGTCTCTAATTGCTACGATCCCGTGTGAATTGAGACTTTTTACGTGATTACCGGCGATTCCAACGTAAACTGAATGGATTGAGCAGCCAGCCATCAGCTCAGCCTCCTCTATAGCCCTTTGAATTGAATCAACCGTCGATTCAATATTTACTACAACGCCTTTCTTTAAGCCTGTCGAAAGGTGCATTCCAGTGCCTATGATTTCTAAATTACCATTCGCTGCTATTACACCGACAATAGCAACGACTTTGGATGTACCAATATCCAATCCGACTACCATATTTTCTAAGTTTGAATGCGTCATGTAATATCTCCGATGATGGTGACTAGCCAGATGAGAATGCAAAGTGTTGTTTGTACTCATCAATCTCTAAACGCAACAGTAGACTCTCTCGCCAAGCGACTGCCATTCCATTTGAATAACGCAAATCTACATGATCTATATCGGTGCGACGCTCTCTAAGCTGTGAGAGCCATACCTGATTAAACCTTTTCAACTTTTCCAATAATCCGTCTCGGCCCAGAAATATTTGAAAAGAATCAGCAGTATTAATGCGCCATGAGCCTGATCGGTCGTACTCTAGCTCTTCAATCTTCAATCCAATAAAAAAAAGTTGTTCGCTAAAAATCTTATACTGCTCCATCATCTTTTCAGCCGAAATAAAATTAGTTTTTAACAACGGCAGATCCAATAATTCAGTTTTATCAAATGTGCTCAGTTGCTTTCCCATCGAATTTAAAAAGCCTGCAACTCCCCAACGAGCAATAGGGGTCTCCTCGACAATCGTTATCTCTAAGCTTGACGGCCAAACTCTTCGAATCTTGACTTTTTCAATCCAAGGATCTGTCTGAAGCACGTTCTTCAATTGCTCAAGATCAGCGGAGATGTAACCACCTCGAACTTCGTTTCTGAGTATTTCAGTTAAAGTTGACTTTCGAACATGATTCAAGTTGCTTATGATAGATATTGCCGTTATCCGTTGATTTAAATATGGATACATATAGACACTTATAAAACTTACTGAAAGCATCGAAAAAAAAGTTATCAATAAATAATTACTGATCATGGAGCACATTTTTTTTTGCCCTGACGAAGTTTTTCGCTTTTTAGCACCTCTCTCTGGACTTTTCACGGTAATGATGTCCTCAATATTTGGTACACAGCATCATCAAATTTTATTCCTGCAGCTTCTGCCGCTCTGGGCACGAGGCTGCTCTTAGTCATACCAGGTACTGTATTAACCTCTAAAAGATAAAAAAGACCTTTGTCATCGGTAATGACGTCAACTCGTCCCCACCCAGTGCACCCGAGCGCGGTGTAGGCTTCGTGGCAAAAGGACTGTAAATCGAGTTCTTGCCTCGTAGACAATCCACTTGGACACAGATACTGAGTAGTAGTTGATCTATATTTTGATTGAAAATCGTAAAAATCGGAGTTGGTTTTGACACATATTGACGGCAAGGTCTGATCTGCAATAATCCCTACAGTATATTCATACCCAGTCAATCTTCTTTCAATAATGATTCTGTCATCAAAATCGAAAGCCCGAAGACTAGCTTGCTCTAATGACTCTGCGGTGTTAGCGCTGCTGATCCCTATACTTGACCCCTCTCTACACGGCTTAATAATTACTCCCCCACCGAGTTTAGAAAGAATATCACCCCAAATTTGGTTTTTCCGAGAGTTTGAATGTACTTCAATGTAATCGGGCGTTGTCAATCCATGACTAAGCCAAATTTGCTTGCTCCTCGTTTTATCCATCGCGAGTGCAGAGGCTAGGACATTACTGCCGGTAAAAGGTATGTTTAATAATTTTAAAGCACCCTGAAGTGATCCATCCTCCCCATCTGAGCCATGCATCGCTATAAATGCACGATCAAATGCCGCTTCATAAACAACATCCCGAAAATTATCGCGGACGTCAATTAGCTGCGAATTAATCGATAATCGTTTAAGTGCATCATAAACTGCAATCCCGCTTTCAATAGAAATGTTCCTCTCGGAAGAGTTACCGCCGCAAAGTACAGCAACTCGACCAAAATGTGCATCAGAAGAAGTCATAAAGACTCACTCCTACGCTGCAAAATTGAGACTAAATGACTTACACTCCCTGCGCCCTGCGTGAGTACCATGTCATCCGGATTTACCAAGTCATGCAGCAGTTTAGGAACACCTTCGAGATTTTTTACGTAAATTGGTTTGACCTTTCCAAACTCACTTATACTTTGTGCTAGTCTCTTACTACAAACCCCAAAAATGGGGTCCTCGCCAGCCGAATAGACATCCAAGAGAAGAAGCTCATCCACCCGCGATAATACCTTTACAAACTCATCATAGAAATCATGTGTCCTACTGTATCGGTGTGGTTGAAAAACCATCACAAGACGTTTTCCGGGCCAACTGTCCCTCACCGCTTGAATAGTTGCATTTACCTCAGTGGGGTGATGCCCGTAGTCGTCCACCAACATAGCCAAACCAGATGCAACTGGATAATTCCCAAGAATTTCAAAACGCCTTCCAACTCCATCGAATTTTTTCAGCCCGTTTATTATAGCTTCATCGCTGATACCCTCATCACTTGCCACCGCTACCGCAGCAGCGGCATTAAGCACGTTATGACGACCAGGCATGTTCAACTTGATTGATAAAGATAATCTTTTATCTGGCCGATCAATAACGAAATTGGATTGCTCCCCACACATCACTAAATCTCTAATGTGATAACTCGCTGTTCTCGAGAATCCGTACGTGAGAATCGGACGAGAGACATTGACCAAAATATCACGAATTACTGGGTCGTCTAAACACAAAACCGCTAAACCATAGAATGGTAAGTTATGTAAAAATTCGAGGAATGTTCGCTTTAACTTGCCAAAATCATAGTCATACGTCTCCATATGATCTAGTTCAATATTAGTGATGATGGCCACCAAAGGCTGTAAATGTAAAAAAGAAGCGTCACTTTCATCCGCCTCCGCTATGAGGTATTTACTGGTCCCGAGCAGAGCGTTTTTCCCAATACTATTTACCCGACCACCGACAACGAATGTGGGGGCTTTTTCGTCTGCGCCAAAAATTGCTGCTAAAAGACTTGTAGTGGTAGTTTTTCCATGAGTTCCAGCGACCGCTATACCATGCCTGTAGCGCATCAACTCAGCCAGCATTTCCGCTCTACGAACGATAGGTATACCCTCTTCCTTTGCTTGTTTAATTTCCACATTATCCACACTCACTGCGGAGGACCTCACAACCACGTCTGATTCTTTAACATTAAGAGCATTATGTCCTACAATAACTTTTATACCGTTGGCCTCCAGTCTCGCAATATTTGCGTTATAAACAATATCAGAGCCTGAAATATGGTAACCAAGATTACGCAAAACCTCCGCTATGCCGCACATACCGCTTCCGCCAATACCCACAAAATGGATTTTTTTAATTCGCCGCATTTCAGGCGGCAATAAAATATTATGATCAGACATTTAAGTAACCTAAACAAACTTTACTAATCTCCTCTGTCGCTCTAGCTTTAGCGGCAGTCCTTGCCGCTAAAGCCATACTCAAGCGTTTATCAGAGCTTTCTACAAATTGCTCTATCAAATCTCGCAACTTATTAACGGACAAATCAACCTGTGGACAAAGCACAGCACCGCCAAGAGAAGAGACCCACTGAGCATTTGCCGTTTGATGATCATCGACGGCAAACGGAAAAGGAATAAAAATTGCTGCTAATCCAACATTTATTAACTCAGCGACAGTCAATGCGCCAGCACGGCAAATGACAAAATCGGCCCATTTATAAGCCTCATCCATGGCATTAATAAACGGCACAACTTCACACTCAACATTCATTGCAGCATAAAGTGCCCGTGTTAACCCCGCATGTTGTTTACCCGTCTGATGCAACACATTTGGACGATTATTTTGTGGTATGAGTGCCAATGCTTTCGGAACCAATTCATTTATTGTTTTTGCGCCCCTGCTTCCTCCCAGCACAAGAAGATTTACAGGCCCCTGCCGCCCCTCAAAACGAAAGTTTGGTTCTTTGATTTCTGAAATTTCTTTTCGTATCGGATTTCCGGACCAATGCGCTCCTTTAATTGTTCCTGGAAATCCCTCCAGAATTGATTTAGCAAAGTAACTGATGATTCTATTTGTAGTTCCGGCGATTGCATTTTGCTCATGAATTATAATCGGCACGCCTTTTAACCAAGCAGCTACTGCGCCGGGGCCTGACCCAAATCCACCCATACCAAGGACTGCGGAAGGGTTAAACTCATCAATAATTTTCATCGCCTGCCTTACTGATTGCGACAGGAATAAAGGCGCTTTAAGTAGTGCTGCTAAACCCCGTCCTCGTATACCCTCGATATTCAATAATTCTATAGGGATATCGTGGGCAGGTATTAATTCGGACTCAATGCCTTTCCTCGTGCCCAACCAAGAAACAGCCACACCGAGCTCTCTGAGTTCTAACGCAACTGCGAGCCCCGGAAACACATGTCCTCCAGTGCCACCAGCCATAATCATAATTCCAGGCTTTACAATTTCATGCATTTCCGTGGCTCCTCAAACTTGTCTTTGATGCAATTTTAAGATCATTACTTATTCGCATCGACATACCCATAAGTGAGCAACAACATATAAGACTGGTTCCACCGTAACTAATAAAAGGAAGAGTTAGGCCTTTTGTTGGCAGTAATCCTGCATTTACACCAAGATTTATAAAAGTTTGACCGCTAATAAACAAACCAACACCAACAAGGAAGTAACCCGCATACCAATCACCAACTTGCATAGCGCGATAACTCAATTGAAATATCCTAGCAATTAAAATCATAAAAACTGTGAGCAAAACAAGGACCCCAAAAAAACCAAATTCCTCCGCAAAAATTGCGAAAACAAAATCGGTATGGGCCTCTGGCAAATAACGCATCTTTTGAACAGATTGGCCAAGCCCAAGACCCCACCACTCCCCTCTACCAAAGGCAATTAAGGATTGCGTTAACTGATAACCAGCTGCAAACTGGTCAGCCCAAGGATCTAAAAATGTTGTTAAACGAGCCAAACGATATGGAGCTGCTCCAGCTGACCACCACAATCCAGAGCCGGCAAGAAGGACAAGAATTAAATAATCACGCAGTCGCACATTGCCGACAAAAAGAAGTGCCATGAATATGCCACCAATTACAACAACTGAACCATAATCTGGTTGGCAAATGAGTAACACTGCCACCAAAGAGATGAGTCCGACGATGAATACTAATTTACTGAGTTCTGTGCCTAAGACTTGCCTGTGCCGAGCTAAGTAATCTGCTAGAAAAATGATCACAGATATTTTTGTAAATTCCGCTACTTGAAAAGTAAGCCCGGCAAAAGAAATCCAACGCCTACTTCCATTGAGCTCCTTACCAATCCCGGGAATTAGTACCGCTACGAGCATCAGAATGGAGAAAAGTATCCATAGCCGACCATAAGACCTCAATCTCTTGGGCGTAAGCTTATAAGTGGTAACCGCTAAAAGTATTGCTAATACAATATAGATTGCATGGCGTCCTGCAAAGAAAAAAACATTACCAAAACGATGTTCTGCAAAGCTGAAAGATGCAGATGCCACCATCACAAAGCCTATAGAGATAAGGGAAACCAACGGAATAAATAAAAACGGATCAATATACCACTCCTGCGATCTCTGACTAATTTTCTGGTTGAGGTGATTAGTTCTCATCGCGAAGCTCGCCTGCTTGCATTTAAACTATTAACCGCCGCTTTAAAATGTAGTCCTCTATCAATATAATTTTCAAACATATCGAAACTGGCGCATGCAGGAGAAAGCAACACAATATCCCCTGCACACGCAAGTTTTGAGGCCTCGGCAACGCATGCTTCTATGCTACTGTGTCGGCTCGCAGGTATAACCCCAGCCAAAATACTGCTCAGTTCATCTGCAATCTCCCCCAACAAAAAACAATGTTTCACTGATTGGCTCGCTATTTTTGTCAAGTCAGAAAAATCAATGTTCTTCGCGCGCCCGCCTGCAATAAGTAAAATATTCCGTTTGTGTAAATCAGAAAATCCCTCTATAGCGGCACATGCAGCTCCTATATTTGTCGCTTTAGAGTCATCGACATATAAAATATTATCGATGCACGCAATTTCCTCGCATCGATGAGGTAGCCCTTTAAACCGACGCAGAGTGTCCAACATTGATTCCATAGGTAATCCTGCACACGCGCCAAGAGCCAAAGCCGCCAAAGCATTAGAAATATTATGGGATCCTTTCAACGACAAATCACAAACAGGCATCAAGCGTCGCTTACCCAATGCCAACCACCGAACATCATCATGCAAAACAACACCAAAATCTGTTGTCTCAGGCACATCTGTGCCGAAGGTAACAAGATCGCACTTATTAACGACTTGAGGATAGGTCAATGGATCGTCTCTGTTTACCACTCCTTGTTTAGCGCCCAAAAAAATGCGTTGTTTTGCCGCTAAATAATTTTCCATATCTCCATGTCGATCAAGATGATCTGGGGAGATATTCAGAAATCCACAAATATGCTCGCTCGTTCCTTGAAAAAGCTCGAGCTGAAAACTAGACAACTCCAATACAAAGAGTTTGAAGTCTTTGTCGACGAGATCTAGCATTGGAGTCCCTATATTACCGCCAACCCCCACTTTGATACCTGCGTGTTCGGCCATCGCACCTATCAGCGAAGTAACTGTGCTTTTTCCATTCGCCCCAGTTATTGTCAATATCGGAGAACTGACCGATTTAAAAAATAACTCTACATCGCCTATTATTTTCACAGAGTGTTCGCGAGCTGATATAAGCAAAGGAGTATCAAGCGGAACGCCCGGACTAACTATGATAGTGTGAATCTTACGAAAAAAATGGTCATCAAATGATCCGTAAAAAACATCTCGGTTCGGAAAAAGTTTTGTAACCTTTTCTAGTGTAGAAGCGCTGGTTTGCGGGCATGTATCAAGAAACACAAAGTTAAGATCTCGAGATTGCAAAAACTTAGCAACAGATATTCCGGTGACGCCCACCCCAAGAATCGCAATTACTTGTGAAATGTGTTCTTTTAATTGCACTTTGATACGCTCCCGAATACTAACGCAACTTAAGAGTCGCTAAACCAATTAGAACGAGTACAAATGTGATAATCCAAAACCGGACAATGACTCTAGGCTCTGGCCAACCTTTCAACTCAAAATGGTGATGTAAGGGTGCCATTCGAAAAATACGTTTTCCCGTGAGTTTAAATGAAGCAACCTGAATAATTACGGACATGGTCTCTATTACAAACACTCCGCCCATGATGAAGAAAACGATTTCTTGTCGGACAATTACTGCGACTACACCGAGAGCAGCACCAAGAGCAAGCGCACCCACGTCACCCATAAAAACCATCGCGGGATATGTGTTGAACCAAAGAAAACCTAATCCAGCACCGCAGATAGCACTAGTGATAATAAGCATCTCTCCGGCACCGCTTATAAATGGTATATTTAAATAGTTAGCAAACTGATAGTTTCCGCTCGCATACGCAAAAACACCTAAAGCACCTGCGACAAGCACGGTGGGCATAATAGCTAATCCATCTAGTCCATCAGTCAAATTAACTGCATTGCTTGTTCCAACAATAACAAAATAAGTTAGCACTACAAAAAATGGCCCCATATCTAGAGCGAAAGACTTAAAGAATGGGACTATTAATTCAGTTTCCGCAGGCGATTGAGCAGTAATATAAAGCGCCAAAGACGCGGCGAACCCAATTAGTGATTGCCAAAAGAATTTCCACCGTGCGGGTAATCCTCGAGGATTTTTTTCAACTACTTTTCGGTAATCATCAATCCAGCCAACTAAGCCAAAAGAAATTGTTACACCCAACACTATCCAGACATACCGATTCTCCATATCTGCCCACATTATTGTGCTGGAGAACATCGCTAGAATAATCAATGCACCACCCATAGTTGGCGTGCCGGCTTTAGAAAGATGCGTTTTCGGCCCGTCACTGCGAATTGCCTGTCCTACTTGAAGATAATTCAACCTGCGAATGAGAGGTGGTCCAAAAATCCAACACGTTCCCAGCGCTGTAAGGACCGAGAAGATTCCTCGTAAAGTTAGGTATTGAAATACTGATAATGAGCTATAGAATTGTGCAAGGTAATCACTCAACCAAAAAAACATCAGAAAATTTCTCTACTTTCGAGCATGTGCACTACCTTTTCCATCGAAGAAGAACGCGACCCTTTTACTAAAAACGTCGTCTCTGATGTGTCTTTAAAACTTAATAAATAATTTCTTAAAGCATCTAAAGATGAGAAGTGCTGGCCATTGAATCGTTTACTGGCAGTTGCGCTTAGGCGCCCAAGTGTCAGCATCGCATCAATCCCTGAATCACGCGCGTAATCGCCTACAGCACAGTGAAATTCTGAGGCATGCTTTCCTAAGTCAGCCATGTCCCCAAACACAAAAATCCGTTTGCCGGGACGCGTTGCAAGAAAATCAATCGCCGCTTGCACAGACTCTGGATTCGCATTATACGAGTCATCTATTAAAGCCCCCCCAGAGCGCAATTTTTTAACCATCAAACGTCCTGAAAAAGGTCTTACCATCTGTAGACCTTGCTTTATTTGGTCTATCCCCGCGCCGGTCGCAAAGGCACATGCAGCTGCAGCGATTGCATTACACACGGAATGTCTCCCC
This sequence comes from Porticoccaceae bacterium, assembly GCA_002731695.1. Lineage (GTDB taxonomy): Bacteria > Pseudomonadota > Gammaproteobacteria > Pseudomonadales > Porticoccaceae > TMED48. Next base: position 37,972 of record PCCK01000019.1, on the reverse strand, counting down.
GGAACATTTAATCGTATTGAAATATCTTGCGATGTTTTATTATCAACCGAGAATCGCATCTTGAATTTGTAACAACCATCCTCATCTGATTGGAGATTGATCGCCACAATATCCGCAAATTTATTTTTTGCTGAGAAAGTTATGCAACGACGCGCCCCAATCAGCTCTCTCCATTGACTAGCGTAGTCAATATCTAAATTTAAAACTCCGACTCCATTTTCGGGCAAGTGTCGATAAATTTCCGATTTTGCTTTCGCTGTCGAGCCAAGATCGCCAAATATTCCTATGTGCGCATTTTGAATATTATTTACTACACTGACATCAGGACGAGATAACGAACACAAATAGTTTATATCACCGGCCTTTCGCGCTCCCATCTCGAGGACAAGATAGTCGCTTGCGTCAGGGAGTGCCAAAATAGTCAAGGGTAGTCCAATTTGATTATTTAGATTCCCTTCCGTTGCATGCACTGAACCGCAGAGTTTTAAAATTGAAGAAATAAATTCTTTCACAGTGGTTTTTCCACTACTCCCCGTTATTGCAACAACTTGTCCTTTAAAAGAATCCCGTTTTAAACTGGCCACACAACCCAGAGCTTTTTCGGTATCTTTGACAACCCACTGTGGAAAATTTTTCTCAAAAAGAGGCTTTGAGACGATCGCTCCCGCAATTTTGTTAGCGATACCCTCTATAAACTCATGACCATCATGATTTTTACCAGATAGTGCAACGAAAATATCACCATCTTTTATTTTGCGGCTATCGATAGAAAAACTGTTACATTTTGCATCAGGATTTAGTAATGTACCCCCGAAGCGAGCAGCGGCATCACTCAAAAAAATGGCTGTCATCTTACTCCACCCTGACGATCCAATAACGCTGAACGAACCTGATATTGATCGCTAAAAGGCAATTGTCCGGTCGCCAAATGTTGGAAATCCTCATGACCTTTACCCGCTATAACAACTAAATCATCCGATGCTGCAGAAAATATAGCGTGCCGGATCGCATCACGGCGGTCGGTCTTAATTGTGGCATTCCCGAGCATTCCGCGTTTAATCTGCGCTATTATTTGATCTTCTGGCTCGCCGCGAGGGTTATCACTTGTCAGAACCACTTGATCCGTATATCGCTCTGCTATAGCTCCCATTTTAGAGCGCTTGCCTATGTCGCGCTCTCCGCCACAACCAAAAACCACCCAGAGTTTTCCGATACTATGAGCTCTTAAAGTTATTAGCACTTTTTCTAAAGCATCTGGGGTATGCGCGTAATCGACTACCACACCGGGGACTGATTCCATATTGATTATCTCCATACGACCAGAGGGAGCTTTAATCAGTGGGATGACCCTTAAGACATCAGAAAGCGGAAATCTTTTAGCAGCTGCAGCCACTACAGCTAATAAGTTAGATAGATTGAACTGACCCACTAACGAGGATTTAAGAGTTCCCTGACCCCAGGGAGTTACAACGTTAGCAGTCACTCCAAGTCGATCTAGGCTAATAGAAGTGCAAAAAATATCGGCTTTACTATTATCTAAACTGTACCTGTAAATTTTTTTATCTGATGCTACTTTGGAGTCCAACACTTTAGCGAAGTCATCGTCGGCGTTAATTATGACAGTTTGCAGCTCAGTTTTCTGAAACAACAGTGTCTTTGAAGCACCGTAACTATCCATATCGCCATGGTAATCAAGGTGATCGCGACTTAAATTGGTAAAAATAGCAGTGTCCACAGAAACAGCATCTATTCTTCTTTGAGCCAAAGCATGAGAAGAGGCCTCAAGTGCGACTGTCGAAACACCGGAATACGATAGGCTATTCAAAATAGTCTGAATGGTTATGGCATCTGGGGTAGTCAACGAGGTTTTGATTAACTCGCTTGCTGAAATTCCGTGGTCCTTTGAGACCCCTACTCCGTACCCCAAGGTTCCTAGGTACGCAGATTTTTCTCCGAGGCGCGTCAAAAGGTCAGAAAGCAACCAGCAACATGAAGTCTTTCCATTGGTGCCTGTAACAGCAATTGTATGAACTTTGTCTGATGGATTCCCATAAAATCGTGAAGCAAAGCGAGAAACTTTACTCTCTAAATCGGAAATACGTATTACAGGTATCGGAAAATGAGACGTATCACCCCTCCATGCCCGATCAACAACAATAGCAATCGCTCCATTCCTGAGCGCTTCATCAACATGGAGTATTCCATTTGTTTTTTTGCCAGAGAGCGCGAAAAATAGGTCTCCTTGCTTTACCAAACGACTGTCTTGACGCAATCCCGAAACAAACAATTTCTCATATGGTGATTTAGGCTTTTCATTACCGAAAAGTTCACCAAGTGTCCGTCCTTTTGAACTGCATGGCTTTGTCACGACTCACCTACCGAGAAATGTTTGATTTTGGTACCAGACGATATCGGCTTTGACGAAACCGAGTCAGGCGTTACCCGCATCAATCGCAACGCATTACCTGTGACCTCTGCAAAGACAGGTGCGGCCACCTGCCCACCGAAATATTCTCCACGACTTGGTTCATCAATAACGACCACAGTTACTATCCTGGGGTTCTCAACCGGTGCCATCCCAGCAAATGTCGCCGTGTAACGATTACTAGCGTATCCGCCACTCTCACTCGTCTTATGCAAAGTGCCAGTCTTACCTGCGACCGAATACCCCGAGATAGAAGCCTTATGCCCAGTTCCCTCATGCCCTACAACATATTCGAGCATATCCCGAACTGCTCGAACATCGTCTGGATCAAATAATTTTTCTGCTTCTGAGGGAGGATCATTAGCAATCAATGAAATCTCGCGGCGCATTCCATCATTGGCTAGCACCGAGTATGCTCGTGCAAGCTGGAGTGAAGTAACACTAAATCCATACCCGAAAGCAAAAGTGGCTTGAGAAATTGGGTCCCAAATATGGAATGTGGGTAACCTTCCTACTGCCTCAGCAGGAAAACCACTACCTGTACTTTGACCAAGACCCACCTTTTCAAAAACGCCTCTGGTAAAGCTTGGATCCAACTTTAGGGCAACCTTAATCGTTCCCACTTGACTCGATTTGGATAATATCTCCGTAAAATTGAGCACACCATAGTCGTTAACATCTGTAAACGTCTTGTAATCGATCTTTATATAGCCTGGACTCGTGTCAATACTTGATTCTTTACTGAAAATTCCAGACTGTAATGCCGTCAAAATAGTAAATGGTTTTACTGTGGATCCCGGTTCAATCAAATCTAGCATTGCTCGGTTACGCAGGGCATTTGGAGATACAGTAGAGCGGTCGTTGGGGTTAAAAGACGGTTGATTCACCATTGCCAAAACTTCTCCAGACTTCACATCAAGCACCACTATAGATCCTGCCTGTGCATCATGCTCATGAACCGCACTTTTAAGCGCCCGATACGCCGCGTATTGAATTCGAAGGTCAATGCTCAAACTGAGAGATTTGCCGCGTCTGGCATCCCTGTCTATCCCGAGTTCTTCGATAACATGTCCCGATTTATCCTGAAGGATTCTCCGTAATCCTGATTCACCACTCAACCACGCGTTATAAGCTAATTCAACACCCTCTTGCCCCCTATCCTGCTCTTTACTCGTAATACCAACTAATTGAGCTGCAACCTCTCCTGCAGGATAAAAACGCTTATACTCTTGTGCTGCATTGACTCCTGGTATCTTCAAGCCCAGCACGATATCTGCTTCCTCAACCGGTAATTGACGAGACAAATACATAAATGATTTTTTCCGATATGCGTTCAGCTTTTGTTTTAGAAGTTTTGGCGATTGTCCCAGTGCCTTTGCCAGAAGCAATAACTGGTTGGCATTAGCTGAAAGCAATAGCTGTGGGTTAGCTGTCAAAGTTGACACAGGAGTGCTCACAGCAAGAGGAACACCATTCCTGTCTGATATAATTCCTCTGTACGCAGGTATTATTTGGGATCGTAGAGCTCGGGAATCGCCTTGAGTACGCAAGAAATCGCTTCCCTGTAATGACGCTATTTTAATCAGAAGAATAACTGGTAACGCTAATACAATTAATACAAGCGAGAAAAAACGCCAATTTACATCTGACTTCAGATGATCCGTTTTACTCACTTCTTAAGTCCCTAAAAGACATCGGATCAACTATAATAATTTCATCGCCCATCGGAGTCCTCATGTTCAATTCATTAATCGCAATAGTCTCAACGCGTGGTAGCGATCCCCAAGTGCTCAACTCTAAAATAAGACGACCATAATCTGCCTGAAGCCTATTACTAGTTCTCTCTGATTTTGATATTTTCTCGTAGTAGTGACGGCACAAATGCTCAACATACGCAACTGAGGTAGCAGAGAAGATTACCAACAACCAAAGGAATACTAGCCCCATTACACTCAGGCGAACCGGAATCTTATATTCAACCATATTCATGCCACCCTCTCTGCCACCCTCATTACGGCGCTGCGGGCGCGCGAGTTATATGCAATCTCCTCCCTTGTTGGCTTGACCACAGACCCAATTCCAACTAATCGAACTTTTTTGTCGACATCCTTAATTGGAAGATATTTTGGAGTGGTTAAACCACGCTGCTGATCGCGGATAAATCTCTTCACACGACGATCCTCCAAGGAGTGAAAACTAATAATGACTAATCGGCCTCCAATTTTTAATAAGTCAATAACTCCCCTCAAAAATACATCGAGTTCATCAAGCTCCTTGTTAATAAATATTCGAATAGCCTGAAATGTCTTCGTTGCAGGATGTTGACCCCTCGTCCATGCCGGATGAGCATCAGAAACAATTTTCGCTAATCGCAACGTACCCTCAATTGGTGAACATGCGCGCCCACAAACAATTGCTTTTGCGATTCGCTTTGCAAAACGCTCTTCTCCAAATTGGCTCAAAACACTTGTAATATCATTTTCAGAAGCATTATTAAGCCAATCTTTAGCAGACTCACCATTCGTCTGGTCTAATCGCATATCCAAAGGACCATCACGCATGAAGCTGAAACCTCGGCTGGGAGTTTCAAGCTGGGGGGAAGACAAACCGAGGTCAAGTAAAATTCCAGAAGCCGTCCTCGAACCTAGCTTTTCAAGTGCCGCAGAGAGCCTTCCAAAAGATGCATGTATCAAAGTTATCCTCAATTCTCGTCGGAATTGAACTCGACCAAGAGATACAGCTTCGAAATCCTTATCAAGAGCTACCAAAGAGCCCTCCTTGGATAGTCTATTCAATATCGCTGAAGAATGTCCGCCTCGACCAAAAGTTCCGTCAACATAAAACCCATCAGAATCTATTAGTAAAGCATCGACGGATTCTTTTAAAAGTACGGGATTATGTTCAATCATATACAGCTACCAATTCACCAAGACAAATTTTTCAAGGCATCAGACATGCCCTCTCGCTCATTAAGAATTGCACGATAACCAGCTTGAGATTTCTCTCTCTCAGCATTCCAATTATCTTCTGACCATAATTCCAGTCGCTGTGTGCGTCCTACGAGCACCAGCTTTTTAGAAAGTTGTGCATATTCACGCAACTCTGTTGGAATGAGTACTCGACCACTTCCATCAATCTGTAAATCCTTTGCCTGACCAACAACAAAACGACTTAGCAATTCACCTAATTCATCTAAAGCAGGTAATTTAGCAACTTTTTCTTCAAATTTACGCCATTCAGGAAGTGGGGATAATGTTAAACACGTCGATTTCATGTCAATAGTCACGACCAGTTCTCCCCGACACAAATTATCAAGCATAGCCCTGTAACGGGTCGGAAAGGCCATCCGCCCTTTTGAATCCATGTTAATGGGATCACTTCCCCTAAACACATTACCCCCCTTTATCCCATACTTATTACATAAAAACCCACAATTTGCCACTTTTTACCATTCATGCAGATTAGGCATAGTAAGTTTCAAAGTCAAGTAAAGAAATAAAGAAAAATACTTAAAAATCAGACAGTTCAAACCCTTTGATTAAAAAATCGAGTGCTTCACAAAATGTTTTAAATTTTTTATAATCTAAAACATAATGATGCAATAATTACTTAATGTGATTTATAGTTTTATGGGCTGCAGTCAAAAATAGAAAACAAAGCAAAAAAAGAGTCAACCGATAAGCCGGGTTCTGTCGTGGACAGTCATTCATCTGGGGCAAACGTTACCGCATACCTCTAGCGACCTACCCGTCTCCAACGCGGGCAACGTCAAAGGAGACCTATTTGGTCTTGCTCCGAGTGGGGTTTACCCTGCCACTGTTGTTACCAACAGCGCGGTGCGCTCTTACCGCACCCTTTCACCCTTACCTGATCGGAACTAGATCATTGGCGGTCTTCTCTCTGCGGCACTTTCCGTGGACTCGCGCCCCCCAGGCGTTACCTGGCACTCTACCCTATGGAGCCCGGACTTTCCTCTACGAAATTTCAAATACACTTTCGATCGAAATAAAGAAACTCGCAGCGACTGTCTAGTCAACTCTTGCAAAACTATACCATGAATATAAAATTATTAAAGTTTTTAAAACTGATCAATAGTTTGAGATTCATTCAGGTTGATCTTTTACCGAGATGTTTTGAAATCCAAAGCGCCAGCTTGCGGCGCATACTTGGATCAGAAATCTTATCCTTTGCCAGCGGTTGTATAACTTTGTCCTCAACGAGTACCCGGTATATAAACTCAACTTTTAATTTGGCACTGTCTTGCTTTTCCGGACACCCATATCCCCGTTTACTGGCATAATGTGATCCCACTTTGATTGCTTTCTTGACCAGCTCCGCTTCATCTTCCAATTTGCCCAACTCTATTTCTCCCAGAAATGATGCTATTCAACAAATCGACGAGCATTATAAAATAACTGCATCCAAGGAGCATCTTCTCCCCAATCCTTGGGATGCCAAGAGTTCAACACTGTTCTAAATACACGTTCCGGATGAGGCATCATCAAAGTAACTCGCCCATCTCTACTGCAGATACCCGTGATACCATCCAATGATCCGTTTGGATTTGCAGGATAAGAACTGGCCTTAGCCAAATCATTATCCAAAAAACGCATAGAGACCATATTAGAAGTTTCAAGATCAATACGCATATCATCATTATCAAATTTAACCCTTCCCTCTCCGTGGGAAACAACAATAGGTATATGTGAATCAGTCATATTTTTTAACAAAATAGACGGACTTTTTTCTATTCTAACAAGAGAAAAACGTGCTTCGAACTGCTCTGACAAATTTCTTTCAAAAAAGGGCCAAGGCTCTGAGCCAGGTATTAGTTCCCGAAGATGAGAAAGCATTTGACACCCATTACACACACCCAGCGAAAATGTTTCTGATCGATGAAAAAAACTACTAAACTCATCTCTCAAATTAGAGTTGAAAAGAATAGTTTTTGCCCACCCCTGACCAGCACCTAGCACATCTCCATATGAAAAACCTCCACACGCAACAAGACCGACAAAATTAGATAACTGAACTTCACCACTCAATAATTCGCTCATGTGGACGTCGACGGAAGCGAATTTCGCTCTATCAAATGCTGCTGCCATTTCTAATTGTCCATTGACTCCTTGCTCACGCAAAACTGCTATTCTGGGACGAGCAGAGCCGATGAATACTGGAATTTCGACTTGAAAATTTAATTTCACCGAAAGCCCAGCGTCTTCTGAGGTGAGCCGATCAAATTCACTTTGTGCACAATCACTGTTATCACGTAGCATGGACATTTGATATGAAAGTTCGCTCCAAGCCCTATGTAAATCTGCTCTCGGCTTACAAAACAATTCAACTCCTGAACAACTAACTCGAATAATTTGCCGACTGTTTAGCCCCCCAATCTCGTGACAACATATATTTAAAGCTTTACAGCGCTCGATAATTCCTGCGGCACTACAAGCCTTTACCTGAATCACTGCACCTAATTCTTCACTGAACAATCCAGATATATAACTATCCTTCTCACAATCAGTTTCGATATTAATGTCAATTCCAACGCGACCGGCAAACGACATCTCAAGGAGAGTAACTATAAGACCACCATCCGAACGATCATGATAAGCAAGTAATTCACCCTCTTTGTTGAGCATCTGCAAAATATCAAAAAAATTTATAATAACATCCGGGTCATCCAAGTCAGGAACTCTATCGCCAATTTGACCGTTCACTTGAGCTAATATCGACCCCCCCAGCCGATTCAAGCCTGTTCCCAAATCAAGTAAAATTAAACGGGTGTCTCCGCAATCCGTCCTCAACTGAGGTGTTAAAATTTTTCTAACATCAACAACCGGGGCAAATGCACTTACAATGAGAGAGAGTGGTGATACAACTGATTTACGCTCATCATCATCATCCCAATTTGTCTGCATAGACATTGAGTCTTTTCCAACCGGAACACTAATTCCTAAAGCCGGACATAGCTCCATACCCACCGCCTCTACAGTTCGAAAAAGTTTCTCCTCTTCAATAGAGCACCCCGAAGCGCACATCCAGTTAGCAGATAATCTCACATCAGACAACGAGGCAATCGAAGACGCAGCAATGTTTGTGATCGCCTCACCTATAGCCATACGACCAGATGCCGGTGCATTAACCACTGCCAATGGAGAACGCTCCCCCATCGCAACGGCCTCACCCCTATAGCTATCGAAACTTAGTGTAGTTGCTGCGCAATCAGCAACGGGCACTTGCCACGGACCAACCATCTGATCCCTCGTTACCATGCCGCCCACTGAGCGATCTCCGATAGTAATTAAGAAATTTTTGCTAGCTACAGTCGGATGCCTTATTACCAAGTCGATGATCCGATTAAGGTTCATATTTTTTGTTGAGAGAGGAAAAAATGATATATCTGCGCCGATTGCGGTTCTAGGTGCAAGATCTGATAGTGGAAATATTAAAGCCAACGGTAGATCTATCGGTGTATTTTTAAAATACTCGTCCTCGACTACCACCTTTTTCTCTTCGATTGCTTCTCCTACAATTGCAAAAGGGCACCTCTCTTTAATGCAACTTCTAGCAAAAACATCGATATAATCAGATTTTATTGCCAAAACATATCGCTCTTGAGCCTCATTGCACCAAATCTCGAGAGGAGACATCTGCGGTTCAGCATTTGGGATACGACGCAGTTTGAAATGCCCCCCAACTCCTCCATCTTTAATCAACTCTGGAAACGCATTTGATAAACCACCTGCACCTACATCGTGAATAAACGCAATTGGATTTTTATCCCCTAATTGCCAGCAGTGATCTATAACTTCTTGACACCTCCGCTCCATTTCTGGGTTTTGTCTTTGCACAGAACCAAAATCTAATTCTGCTGAGCTCTCGCCAGTAGTCACCGAGGATGCTGCGCCTCCCCCAAGTCCAATCAGCATCGCTGGACCTCCTAAAACAACTAATTTTGCACCCGATTGAAAGGGTTTTTTGAGCACATGCTGCGGCCGTATATTGCCATATCCTCCCGATATCATTATCGGCTTGTGGTATCCGTAACATTGTCCATTTATTTCTAACTCAAAGCACCGGAAGTAACCATTGATATTAGGTCGGCCGAATTCGTTATTAAATGCTGCCGCTCCGATAGGTCCCTCTAGCATGATTTCAAGAGCGGACGCAATCCGGCCTGGCCTTCCGTAATCCAGTTCCCACGGTTGTATATAACTTGGAATGTTCAAATTAGACACACTGAATCCGGTGATGCCAGCCTTAGGTTTTGATCCTTGCCCCACAGCACCCTCATCACGTATTTCACCGCCAGCACCAGTCCCAGCACCAGCATAAGGAAATATTGCAGTTGGATGATTATGCGTCTCCACCTTCATCAAAAAATGTATGTCCTCAGGCGAATATGCGTACTCCCGCGTTCTTGGATCTGGGAAAAAACGTCCTCCAAAGGATCCTTGAACCACAGCTGCATTATCAGAATAGGCTGATAAAATACCCATACTATTTTTATGATGAGTGTTACGGATCATTTCAAAGAGCGTCTTTTCCTGCATAGTTCCATCAATAATCCATCGAGAATTAAAGATTTTATGTCGGCAATGTTCTGAATTCGCTTGAGCGAACATCATCAACTCAACATCGGTCGGATTTCTACGCAATTTAGAAAACTCGTGGCGAAGGAAATCCATTTCAGAGTCACTCAATGCCAGTCCCAAATTTAAATTAACCTGTCTAAACATTTCAAAACCACCATCTAATATATCTATGGCTTTAACAGGAACAGGATCTTCGCGCATAAATATCTTACTAGATTCGCTGATGTTAAAAAAAATAGTTTCAATCATCCTGTCATATAATAATTCAGCAAGCGTTACTTCTTCGGACCGATCGAGTGTTATGGAGGTTGCGATAGAAAAAGCAATTCCACGCTCAACTCGGAGGACACAATCTAAACCACAGTTTCTTGCTATGTCAGTCGCTTTACTAGACCAAGCCGATATAGTTCCAAGACGTGGGACGACCAAAAAAAGTTGCGTCGAAAAATCAGTTGCAGGGGAGTGGTATCGGCAATTCAACAACGATTGAAGCACAGTAGTCTGTCTCTCCGAGAGCAGAGAATCGGTATCAACAAAATATTTATAATTTGCTTTTAAAGAGAGAACACTAGACTGAGCGGCCTGCAATTTCAGTAACAACTTGTGCTTTCTAAAGTCTGAAAAACAGGGGCCACCGTCAAAAATGATCATTCACTGAAAGTCCAAACACAACAAACCTACAAAACGTGAGTTTATACCACAATCTAGTTTAACGCAGTTTCATTTTGCTATTAACCATCACCAAATTACAAATTGATACTCAAGATTACTTGTGCTCATCGGATTCAACATTGAATCTTACTGATCTACAGCTAATCAAGTCCCCGAGCGCATATCGGCGCGTTAGTTATGTCATTTCAGTAGCAATGATGATTGCTTTTGTAGCAGCCATCAATAGAAGTAATCATACAAATGATCTGCAACGAGTCCTTAAACGCGGCGTATTGACAATTTTAACCACCGAGAGTGCGACTACCTTTTTCAAAAAATCTGGAGTTTGCAATGGATTCGAGTTCTTAATTGCAAATGACTTTGCAAGAAATTTAGGAGTCGAGCTTGAAGTAAAGACTAAAAACAATTTTGAAGAACTCAAATTAGCGCTAAATGCCGGCGAGGGAAATCTCATTGCAGCCAATTTAACTCAAACTATGCTATCTCAGCATTTGCTCGATTTCTCCATGCCCTACCATTATGTATCCGAGCAGCTGATTTATCGACGAGAAAAACCAAAGCCCGACACGATTATCGATCTTCAAGGGACTATGGTACTCACAAATCAACCTTCTTTTTTTGTTGCCCAAATAAAAGATACTCAGCAAGATAATCCAGAATTAATTCTGATAAATAATCCATCACTCTCAAACGTCGACATTATAAGAGTGGTGCATTCAAATGATAATGATTTCTCTATTACTGATTCGCTCAGCTTTAACATCAACAGACATATTTTTCATGAGGTTGCTTTAGGAATCGAAATATCAGAAAAAAAGCCTCTATCATGGGGATTCCTTAAAAATGGAGACAAAAGCTTACTATCGATCGCTGATCTTTTTAATAACGATTTTACAGCTAAAAAAAATTGACGAAATTAAACAAAAAATGTTTATTCATCCAGACCAATTCTCAACCTCTGACTCTAAACTACCAGAAAAGATGGTAGATCGACAACTTCCTAAATATAGTCATGTATTTAAACAAATCGTCAATCAATGAAATTTTGAATGGGAACTTTTAGCGGCAATTGCCTATCAAGAATCTCATTGGGGTGCTAAGGCCACCTCACCGACTGGCGTGAGAGGATTGATGATGTTGACACAAGATACAGCGGTTGAAATGAAAATACAGGATCGACTTGATCACAGTGACCATGTTTGGCTCGCACTCGCTGCACACAATTTTGGTCTGCGAAACATCGAGGATGCCAGAGCATCAGCTCAGACCGCAAATAGCGATCCTGACCTATGAGTCGATGTGAAATCTCAGCTACTGCACCTTGACAAAAAAAGCAATCCCAACGTCAGTGGCGCCGCATACACAAATGGTAAGATTGCTGTAAAGTACGTGGATAATATTCAGTACTATTTAACTTATCTTCGGTTATGCTCGTTGATTCATGATGAAAAAGAGCCCTCTACAAAACGTTGTTTGAAAATTACGTGATAACAAATGAATTAACTGGCTTGTTTAAACTGAGCGATCCCGCAATTGGGATAATTTATTTTTTCCCACGTTTTAATTGAAAAAAATTGCGCATCAACAGACTACTTTGCTCAGCAAGCACTCCACCGTGCCACTCAATTTCGTGGTTGAATCTAACATTATCAAGAATCTGAATATGACTAGTGAGAGCCCCAAATCTTGGTTCTCGGGCTCCAAAGATAATACGGCTTACACGGGCATGTAACATGGCGCCGACACACATAATACATGGTTCAATGGTCACAAAGAGCTGACAGTCAATAAGACGATAATTCCCCTCTGAAATTGCTGCTTTTCTCAAGACAACAATTTCTGCATGGGCTGTGGGATCACAACTCAGAATCGGTTGATTATGGCCTTGTGCAATAATTTTCCCATCTCTCACTAGGATCGCGCCTATTGGAACCTCCCCAGCATCCATAGCAAGTTTGGCGTTCTTTAGCGCAACGTCCATAAACGCCTCGTCATTACTCTTACTTTTTTTTGGCATCCAATCAAACCCTCTAGGCAAAATGATTTATACTATTTTTTCTATATAAGGGCACTAACAAATGCACTTACAAACCGAAGTTATACAAATTAAAAATCGGTGGCAAACGGAACTTATTGATTCGGTCACGAGCGTGCAGGAGTTAGTTACGCGACTCAGTTTAAGTCCTAAATTACTTAGCAAAGGACAAAAAGCCGCGTTAAAATTCCAGGTTAGAGTGCCTTTATCATACATAAAACGTATCCGACATGGTGACCCAAAAGATCCCCTCCTACTCCAGATCTTGCCAGTTAAGGAGGAACTGAAAAAATACGAAGATTATTCACAAGATCCTCTAAACGAGCTTAACCATAACCCAAAATCTTGTGTCATTCATAAATATCGAAATCGGGTGCTGTTAATCGTAAGTTCATTTTGCGCTGTAAACTGTAGATATTGTTTCCGCAGACATTTTCCGTATAGTCAGCAACACCAAGATCGAGAAAAGTGGTTTTCAGCGCTTGAATATGTAACTAATCGACCAGAAATTAATGAAGTTATTTTTAGCGGCGGAGATCCATTGGCAGCAAAGGACAGTTTACTATCTTGGCTTACTAAAAAAATCGCTGAGATCCCACATATTAAACGGCTGAGGATTCACACTCGGCTGCCCGTTGTCATTCCGTCTCGAATTGATGACGACCTCTTGCTTTGGATGCAAAGCACTCGTCTAAAACCAATCATGGTTCTGCACATTAATCATCCTAATGAGATCGATAGTGCCGTAGAAGAATCTTTATGCCGATTGCGCAAAATTGGCATTCGCTTACTCAATCAATCGGTATTGCTAAAAAATGTTAACGATTGTAGTGATGTCTTAATAGCGCTCAGCGAACATCTTTACAACTGTGAAGTAACCCCCTACTATCTCCACTTACTAGATCCAGTCGAAGGTGCGGCTCATTTCCATGTTGATGAAGCGCGTATAAAAGCGGTTTACTCTGAGATGCAAGCAGTTTTACCAGGGTTTTTATTGCCAAGGCTCGTCAAGGAAACACCTGGGGAACTCTCCAAAACTATAGTTTGTGTGAATGATTAAAAAACTACTTTGCTTGTCCACCTACGAAAAAGCGATATTAGTGGACGAATCCCTAGGATACTCAAAAAGACAAGATTAAATACGGCTTGGATTGCCAAAACCTGCACGAGTTGTTCTCCTAAATCCCAAAAACCAACCAAAAAGATCAAAAGAATCATAAAAAGAGACCTAGCACCTTCAAATATCCACGATAATGCTCTTCCATCAAGATGCCATGCAGTTATACCTACTGAACACACTATTGAAAGCGCAAGTAAATGATGATTTGAATACAATTCCTCAAAATCGCCCATTAGAAATGCTGCTAACACTAACCAACAGACGAACTGTACAACAATAAATATCATAGTCGCGAGAGTTGAATTACCAACATATTTATGGTCATCACCATCTTCATGATGCAAATTCGGAAACCGCGTTCTAACATCCGCTGGACGCCACCCAGTTCGGGAAAACAATACCCGTGCCTTATCTTTCCAAAGCTTGGTCACCCAAAAGTCTCTCATCAGCTGGAAATAAATCTCTATATTTGCCCAAATTGGATTCCAACTTTGTAGGGGCTTTGAAGTCCCATATATCGGTGGAATAGAATCCTTTTCAGGTCGAAAGGTGCCAAAAACCCGATCCCAGATGATTAAAACACCACCATAATTAGCATCTATATAACTAGTATTTCTCGCGTGATGCACGCGATGGTTAGATGGAGTAACTAGCAGCCTATCGAGTCCACCAAGAGAACCTATATGTTCTGTATGCACCCAAAATTGGTAAATAAGATTCACCGCTGCAACTGATATGAATACCTCAACAGGTATACCTAAAACAAACATGGGGATAAAAAAAATCCAAGTCAACAAAAATCCACTACTAGTCTGCCTAAGTGCAGTCCCCAAATTGAAGTCCTCACTTTGATGGTGAACCACATGGCTGGCCCAGAATATCGATCGTTCATGTGAGAGCCGATGCTTCCAGTAATAAAGAAAGTCATACAAAACAAATGCGATGACCCACGTTAACCAATTTTGAGAAGCTAATAATTTGATATTAAGAAGATTAACAGCGAGCTCATATACGAGACCACTGATACCTAGATGCAAAGCTGGAGGAATTCTACTCAACACTCCGAGAGTGAGACTACAAAATGTATCATTAAAACGATAGGTATTATGCTTACTAAGAATACCATACAAAAACTCCACAGACATCAGCAAAAGAAAGACTGGCAACGCATAAAGGATAATTAAAGACGGCTTCAAAAACTCCACTGGACTAGTCACTTGTTAGCATTTCAGCGCTAACATTGTCAGGCATAAAATTTTTTTAGCAGTGCCAGTCATAAACCAGTTAAATGCTCGCTCGCTTTAGTTTGCTTAACTCGTTTACAACGGGTTTAACTACATTCTCATCGTCATTAAAACTTAAATATAACTCGATCAGGGGTTTCACGCTGATTGTCCATAAACCCGTGAAAGGAGTATTCAAGTCAGCTATAACGATATATAACAAGTGAACACACGCAGTTATGGATCCAACCATGAAGCAATGTATCCATGGATCCATCCCAGCATTTATTATGAAGGCAGCTACTAAAACTGCCGACATATATATCAAAAGATGCTTCAAGCGTGGCGGTAATTGTTGATTCGCTATGCTGATTCGTTCGGTCCGAAGTGTGGTAATAGACGACATCTTTTCCATCAATAAATGGAGTGCAGCGCGATCACTTTCGTTACTCATTTCCAATTCATTTACTGCATACATTATGTCATATAATTCTTTAGAGGTATCGGAGTTTAGCACCGCATAGTCGTCGTTCATTGTACGCCACTCAACGGTGGCGACGGAATAGACATACTCTTGCAACTCTTTTTTTACCGCCTCCTTGTTTTCGGGCTGGCCATCCACATAAATCAAAAAATCACGCACGTCGCTGATGGCGTTTAATTCAGCTTCAACCACCTCTGACAATTTATTGAAGCGATTTAACACCTCAACCAACAAAAAACCAGAGACGATAGCGTAAATCATTCCAAAAACTGAATAGAATTCCTCCCAAGGTGCGTTTTGACCAGAAACACTCGCAGTTATTCCAGAGAAACTCACCAAAGTAGTTGCACTTACGGCGACGAGAATAAACGCAAAAATAGGCACAACTGTTTTTGAGACTTCCCGTTGATGCTCTTGGTTCAATATATCCATGGCATATAAGTCCCTAGATTCATTTCGTTCCATCGTGCTCTCACCTTCCTTAAAACTATTATTTTATGTTTCCTTAAAAACCTAATCATTACATAGACTAAACCGTCATTATACAACACAGAGTAATTACAAATCTAAGTAAATTATTTCTCCCATTTCTGGAGCGGAGAAATAATTTTCGGGGAGGCCAATGTCCCTTCTTATCTGTTGGAGTCTAAAAAGTGGTTCAAAAGTGGGCTCATCGCTGAGACTAAATGTTCCCCAGTGCATGGCAACTGAATATTCTGCTCCGACATCTATAGCGATTTGAAATGCCTCAGCAGGGTCAACATGCGCGGACTTCATAAACCAACGCGGGGCATAGGCGCCAATAGGAATGAAAGCATATTTAGGGCTGCCCAACCGTTCGCGAACCTTTCGAAAATCTGCTGAATATCCAGAATCACCTACATGGTACAGAGACATCTCAGGAGTTTGGATGTACCACCCCCCCCAATGACTGAGATTTCGATCTGTTAATCCTCTGGCAGACCAGTGTTGAGCTGGTGTAAAAAAAAATTTGGTGTTGTTGACTTTGATACTGTCCCACCAATCAAATTCGTAAACATTTTTGATGCCAGCGGTGTCCAGCAGTTTTTTATCCCCCATCGGCACAAGAATCAAACATTCAGGATTAGACTTCTGGAGAGAGATCAGACTTGAAATATCTAAATGATCGTAATGATTGTGGCTAATAGTTACCACATCAACGTCTGATATCTGATCCACTCGCATTGCTGGTGGAACCAGTCTTCTGGGCCCAATCCAGCTGAATGGGGAAGCACGATCTGAAAATATAGGGTCAGTTAGGATCTGTAAATCACCATTGTCGATAAGGAAGGTAGAATGACCTATCCAGATTGCATAGCGGTTATCCGATTGACGCAGTTGCTTCCACTCGGATGATACGATAAGACGTTTTGGTTCCGGTGAATCGCGCTGAAGCCTCCATTGTAAAAGCGAAGATAACGGCTTGCTTATTTCAGATCCGTCACTGTTTGTGTAATAAACCTTGTTGCCACATGAGGCAGCGAAAAGCAACACAACAATGATTGAGAGGATCCTAAATATGTATCGCATCACAGACTCACCGGAGGAAACTCCTGATTAAGGACCCTTTTAAAAAAGTTCTTATTTTAAATATGCAACGCAAAAAACCTCAACCAAAAACCTAATGCATCTAGCATTCTTTGAAAACTACAAAGCCCCTAATTAATCCGATTGGAAAATTCGAACCATTCTAGAAGGTTTTCGCATATCAGATTCATCCTGACGCCTTACCGACCGAATGTCCTGAGAAATGAACACAATGACGAACATCAATGTCAAAAGAACAATAATGGTAGGAGCCGGAGCGCTGTCTATATAAAAACTAAGATACACTCCAGAGAGGGATGTACTAATCGAAATTATGATCGAGAAAAGCACCATCTGTCGAAACTTTTGGGTAAGCAGATGGGCGACAGCCCCGGGGGTAATTAGCATGGCGATTACCAAAATCATACCGACTGCCTTCAAGGCGGCAACAATTGTAAGGGATAACAAACTGAGCAAACCATAATGGAGCAACGTCACTGGTAGTCCGAGCGCTTTTGCGTGTTGTTGGTCAAAAACGAAAACAAGCAAATCCTTTCCTTTGAAAAAAATAAATAACAAAACCAAAGCTGTTACACCCGCAGTTTCAAGTATATTTTGCCAGCTAAGTCCCAGAACATCGCCGAACAAAACATGATCAAGGTGAATGTTAGAATCTACCTTAGTCATCATTACCAATCCAACCGCGAACATCCCAGAAAATACAACACCCATTATCGTATCTTCTTTTAGCCTACTATTTTCTTTCAAAAATCCGGTAAACACAGCACACAACATGCCTGCCCCGAAAGCTCCAATCGCAAACGAAAATCCACTGATGTAAGCCAGTACTACACCGGGCAAAACTGAGTGCGAAATTGCGTCTCCCATGAGTGCCCATCCCTTCAGCACAAGAAAACAAGAGAGTATCGCAGTGGGTATGGAGACCAGAGCAACCATCAAGAAGGCTTGTTGCATAAAAGTATACGCAAATGGCTCCATCAATGCTTCCAGAAAATGAGAAAGCATCATCTCATTACTCCGACCCACCCTGTTGCTCTAACAAAAGAGGACACATGTCAAAAGCGGGGTCTAGAAGTCTCCTCTCAGAAGCACGTTTTCGCGCTGCCAAAAAGCCATGCTTCGGTGCCACTAAAAATACGCAAACGAATATACTCGCCTGTAATATGACGATAATGCCACCAGGCGTTCCATCTATGAAAAAACTCAGGTAAGAGCCAAACAATGACGTTATTGCGCCAATTCCCGCGCTCAGTAAAACTACAACACCAAACCGGTCTGACATCAAGTATGCGATTGCGCCTGGGGTAACAACCATAGCGATTACTAAAAATGCACCAACCGCTTGAAGTGCTGCAACAGCCGAAGCGCTTAACAGCGCGAAGAACACCACCTTGAGTGAGTAGGGATTGAGGCCAATGCTGCGAGCGTGATTTTCGTCAAAAAATACCACCAACAGATCTCGCCACTTGGAAACTAACACTAAGAGGGATATGGACGATATTAGTAAGAGCTGCAGGGAATCATTTGGAGTGATAGCAAGAATGTTACCAAGAACAATAGTTTGAATATGGACCGATGTAGGCGAAAGAGAAACCATAAATAGCCCGATGCCAAAGAAGGAACTAAAAATAAGTCCTATGATTACATCCTCTTTTAGCTTCGAGCGTCGGCTTAGAAAAAGCATCGTACCCGCCGCTAATCCACCTGCGAAAAAGGCTCCAAGCGAAAAGGGGAGTCCAAGCATGTATGCGCCGGCAACGCCTGGCACGATCGAGTGTGACAAAGCGTCTCCTATTAAAGACCACCCCTTCAGCATTAAATAAGCGCTAAGGAAGCCACAAACACCACCGACTAAGGAGCATATTAGCATCGCATTAACCATGTAGCCGTATTCAAAAGGTGAGAGTAAACTCATCAGTCCTCCTCGAGACGAATCGATGAATAATCGTCACCATATAGGACAACAGGGCGTTCGTCATCAGACAGTACAGTTACTTGACGACTGTCATCATCATCGTGTAATTGTTTTCCGGTGAGGACGAAGCGCCTTAGCACTCCCCCAAATGCGCGTTGTAAATTATCTTGAGTAAATACCTCACTGGTCTTTCCCTCTGCTAAAACTGTTCGATCTATTAATACAGCTCGATCACAATACTCCGGAACACTTCCTAAATTATGAGTAGACACCAAGATTACTTTGCCTGAATCCCGAAGATCACGGAGCAAAGCCATAATTTGCTCTTCAGTTTGCACATCTACTCCTGTAAATGGCTCATCTAAAAGAACGACCTCGCTCTCCTGAGCTAACGCTCTAGCTAAAAAGACTCTCTTTTTCTGACCTCCAGATAGCTCCCCTATCTGACGTTTTTTTAGATAGGCTAAGCCCACACGCTCAAGCGCCAAATCGACTTTTTGCCGATCTATATCACGGGCCATCCGAAACATATTCATATGACCGTAGCGACCCATCATCACGACATCTTCAACCAAGACAGGGAAATCCCAGTCGATTTCTTCTGATTGCGGGACATACGCCACATAATTACTCTTTAAAGCCTTAGCCACATCTGAACCAAGAATTTTGACAGATCCCTTCGCAAGTTTGACAAATCCCATTATGGATTTAAAGAGGGTTGATTTGCCGCTTCCATTTACGCCAACCAAAGCTGTTATGGAGCCAGTGGGAAGGTTAAAGCTGGTATCAACGATCGCAGTGTGCCCGTTTTTGTAAGTAACAGTAATATCATTGATTTCCAAACCACTCATTCGACTAAACCCTCTGCGATGGTTGATAAAGTCGTTGTCAACAAACTAAGGTAAGTTGGTACGGGGCCCTCCGTATTACTCAGAGAGTCAACGTACAAAACGCCCCCATACCTTGCATCGGTTTCTCGGGCTACCTGCATTGCTGGTTTAGAAGAAACTGTGCTTTCACTAAAAATAACCCCGATATTATGTTCTCTTACGCTGTCAATGACACGTCGAACCTGTTGAGGCGTCCCCTGTCCATCGGAATTCATAGGCCATAGGTACAACTCCTTTAAGTCATAGTCTCTCGCAAGGTAACTAAACGCCCCCTCACTGCTGATTAACCATCGTTTATCCTCAGGAATCGATGATAAAAGAGCTCTGTAAGGCTCAAGCGTATCCAAAAGACGCTTGGTATATTGCTTCGCATTGGCTGTGTAGGTTGCCGCATTGGCAGCATCATAACGCACCATGGCGCGACGGATATTTTCGATGTAGATAACGGCATTAGGCGCCGACATCCAAGCATGTGGGTTAGGTTTACCAGTGTAGGGACCGCTTCTTATACCCATCGGCTCAATACCCTCAGTCACAACCACTTTTGGGACATCAGAGAGATTATAAAAGAATCGATCAAACCAGAGTTCAAGGTTAAATCCGTTATAAATAATGAGATTCGCGCCCTGCGCGCGCCGGATGTCTCCGGGCGTTGTCTGATAATTATGGATCTCAGCATTCGGTTTTGTTATTGAGTCTACTACTGCAGCGTCCCCCGCAATATTTTTAGCGATATCAGCAATCACGGTGAACGTCGTAATTACTTTAAATTTCTGGACCTCCGCGCCAAAAAGGTCTAGACAAACAAAAGCTAGCACAAACACAGGCGTTTGAGCGAGCCATTTGAGAGTAAACATAGATTACCTTTATCGCGAGTTGCGTAGAGTGTTTCTTTGAACAATGTACATCGAATGGTGGTTTCTTATAATTCCAAACCTGCTAAAAGGATACTACAAAATGAAGAAGCGCTCCATATGTAAACGATAGCGTTCAAATTTAAAACTGGATACGCACGTATTGAATTATAAGTTTTGTGAAGAAAGCTTAGATTTGGGTAAAATTTTCAATAAAAATCTCTGCTTGACGAAATATATAATCGCGACGTTCCGGATTGAGTCTATTCAATGCACGAGGCATAACCGCAAGCCGAGGGCTGCTTTTAAAAAATTCAAGGTGGTCATGCATGAATTTCCAATACAGACCATCTACGATATCACACCATGGACCTCGTTTATAATTACTCATCTTCAATAAATAATTTGAACCGCACAGGTATGGCTTGGTAGCAAAAATCCCAGCATCAGCAAAAGTGCCCATACCATAAACATTGGGCACCATCACCCAATCTGAGGAATCAACGAACATCTCCATAAACCATCGGTAAATATCATCAGGATGAACTCGACACAAAGTCATCAGATTAGAAATCACCATCAATCTCGGGATATGGTGAGTGTACCCATAACGAACACACGAAAGTATGGCATCATCAAGAGGCGGAATACCGGTGGAGCCATCATACCAGTGTTCTGTTAACCGAAACTCATGACTCCAAAAGTTAGAAGAGCTCTGAGAATCACCCTTTTCGTGATAAACACCCCTTATGAATTCCCTCCATCCAATTATCTGACGAATGAATCCCTCCAATGAGTTAATAGGGATACTATTTTCCTCCCCATAAGCTAATGCCCGATCAATCACCTCGCGAGGAGTAAGAATTCCCATGTTCATGATCGGGCTAAGTGCACTATGAAAAAGAAACTGGTTTTCAGTATGAATTGCATCCTCATACGTCCCAAATAGTGTGAACCTTTCAGTAAGGAAATTATCCAACCATGCCAGTGCTTCCGGACGGGACGTTGGCATCCAGGCGTTTTCTATCGACCCTGGATGATCTGGAAAAGTTTTTATAATAAGCTCTTTTAGAGAAAGGTTTTCCTTCCTTTTTACAGCTGGCCTCTCCGGTAATTTGATATCCTTTGGGATTTTTTTTCTATTTTCCTCGTCGAAGGACCACCTGCCTCCGACCGGCTTATTTTCTGAGTCCACAAGTATTGATAAATCGGTACGCATCAATTGGTAAAAACTCGCCATCCTCAGTTTCTTTTTGTCAGCAGCGAAATCACCAAATTTCTCCCGAGAACACAGAAACATGGGACTCTCAAATTTTTCAGAGACACAGTCAGACTTTGCCAAAAAATCTTCTATTTGCGATTCAAAAAAATGATCCTCGATCTCGAAATACTTAACCTTTTTTATTTTTAATCGAGAGATTACGTTTTCTATTTTTTTAAGGTATGGGCTTCGAAAATCAGGGTCCTCAATTGATCGATACAAAACCTCAAAACCCTCTTCCCTCAAGCTATCTCTGAAGGACCGCATGGCGGAAAAAAACATATAAATCTTAAGCCGATGATGCCGGTGCTCTTTACAAATTCCCAAATCCTCTGCCATAAAAATACTTCGACACTCAGTCTTGCGTATCTCCTCAATCGGGAAAAGCTGGTTGCCCAATATTATTAACAAATCGTGGCTTTGAGTAACTTGATCCATATAATTTTCCTGTGGAATTTAGGTCTAATACTAAGTAGATGATATACGGAAAATATTCTCTTAAAAGATTCGAAAATCGCGTCAAATCTAACGACGCACTTTTTTTCGGTATGTAACTTACTCGTCTCCAACAAGTCGATCCATGACCCCCTCCTCCCGCATAATTTCGGCTAGAGTAATGGTCAATATAAAGCATGGAATCAAATGCAAGCTAGAGACAATATTCGACCAGAAGGCTGCTCCACACAATATAGACAGCATCCTCAAGTGCATCGGGTTTCGAGAGAACCGAAATATACCCTCGGTTGTAAGGCTAGTTCTAGCCCCCGGATTCAATGGGTTAATGGAAGTTTGGAGCCGTCGCAACTCTAGAACAGTAAAAGTAAAGAATAACGGCGCTTAACAAAAAAGAACCCCTCCAAATAGGTTGTAACGGGGCCCTCCACCTTAGTAAGCCGCCGCCCGAGAGTACTATGGCGGCGGCATATCCTAGAGTAATTACCGGTGGAAGATTTTTTATTTCAACAATACAAAACTCCGTAGATAATATTAAATGTTTCTAGAAAGTTAAGTTAAGCTTGACACCTATATTACGCCCCGGCAAAGGTACCTCGTTTTTCACGAATGATGAATGATTACGAGCGGCTTCATCTAAAAGGTTTTTCCCAAATACCGCAACTTGGACACTTGAACCGGAGGCCAACTCGACTGTCTTAGCCACGTTGATATCCAGCATCTGGAAGCCCTCAGTAGCGGCCTCACCAGCAGCAATACTGGTCTGCTCCTCTACGTCTTTGAGCATGAGAGCAGCACTGAAATCCTCACCAGTGTACTTGAGCTTGAACATATTCCTCTCCGGAACCATCCTGGGGACATTGGACCCATCATCGAAGTTTCCTGATACGGAATCCCTTGCAAAAGATAAAACTAGATATCCCTTTGCCAAGGAAAATCCTTTCCCAAATTCAAGCTCATACCCATCAAATTCTGCATCATTCTGTTTGTAAGCAGCCTTCAAAAGTCCCTCTTCCATTGTGCCTAGGGGATCATCCTCCAAGTAAATATAATTATCTATATCGTTTTGGAAAATAGAAAGGGAGGCAAAGAGTCCATCTTTTTCATAATTTAGCGAAAGATCGATGTTACTTGCTTGCTCCGCCTGCATACTAGGATCCCCTTCCTCATATCTCCCTACAGCAAGGTGCGGACCGTTCATGAAGAGCTCTACCTCCGCCGGTGCCCTTTCAAAGGTTGAAAAATTGAGCGCAAGATCAATGGAATCATTCAGCTTCGTCCCGAGAGATAATGCGATACTAGAGTTGTTGAAGTCTCTAGCATAATCAGTAACCTCGACTTCGTGCTCGTCTCCGTGATCATCTCCAGTATGGTCGTCATCGTGGTCCATTCCGTCATGAGTAACATCGTGGTCCATTCCAGCATGGTCATCATCATGATGTGCCTCGGCTACAGAACCCACCTTGTCAATCTGATCATAGCGCAAGGCAAAACCGAGCGAGAAAGGGCCAATTTCTCTACCTAAATAGTATCCGAAGGNAACTTCATCCACATTTGAGGGCATCATGAAAGCCTCGGAGCCGATGATGGCAATATCCTCTGAAACGGNACCGATAGTAATTTTTTGAGTGGTTCTCTCCCCACTGAAATCAAAAACCGCTCCATACTCCTGNGCATCATTAGAAAACGTTGTAGGCTCCCCGTGCCCGTGTTCGTCATGTCCATCTTCATCTCCGTGATCCGCACCAGCATCCCCATCTCCATGATCATCCTCTTCAGCATGACCCTCAGTGTGACTATAAGAGGAATCGCTAAAGAAGTAGTCCACTTTTTTAAGAATGCCGACATCGAGATTAAATGATCCGCTCAGATTAAAAACTTCCGAATCAGTGGTCGAGAAAATTCGTTCTCCTTCATGCTCGTCTCCATGATCATCTCCGTGGTCATCTCCAGTATGGTCATCGTCATGATCATCATCGTGGTCCATTCCAGCATGGTCATCGTCATGATCATCATCGTCTTCCATTCCGTCATGAGTAACATCATGGTCCACTCCAGCATGGTCGTCATGACCGTCCTCTGAGTGCGCATCGACATGGAAAGGCACGCCATACATGTTTTCTATTTTTCCGACTGAGAGGCCTACGTGACCCCAATCACCAACCTTGGAAACTCCCAACCGGTAAGATAAAGTCTCGCGATCTGAGTTAGGCAAAAATCCAGTCTCTTCATCTCCATGATGTTCTTCATCCTCATCATGAAGAATCGCACCAACCGGAACGTCAAAGTTCTCGTGATCGGAATTCGCTACATTGAGGGTGAAGTTGAGTCCACCTATATTTTCTTCGTAACCGAGTTTTACCATACTCCCGTCGCTAACCGACTGACTTTCAATTGCCACAAGAATTTCACGATCAGTCAGGTCCTTTGTGGGAATTGTATTAGTTACAACATTCACGATTCCGCCCATTGATCCATTAGCATATAGTAATGAAGCGGGTCCACGAATCACCTCAATCTGTTCAACATTCGTTAAATCAACATCGCTAACATGGTCCTCACCAATACCAGACACATCCCTCGTTACGAGACCATCAGATAGGATCTTCACACGATCGCCAGACATACCGCGAATAACAGGCTGTCCCACAGCCGCTCCAAAGTCCCTTGATGATACCCCCGGATATGATTCCAAAGTACTACCAATATTTTCAGTGGCACTTACAGACAGGCTGTCTTTCTCAATCAACTCCACAACACTGTTAGATTCGGAAAACGTTTCACCCAGGATTGAAGAGGTTATCACTACTTCCTCAATCATTCGGGAGTCCGAATAAGAAGAAGTCACACCAAACAAGCCGATGCCCAAGCATAGGCCATAAAAACTAATAGTTTTCATAGTTACCGCCTTTTTTTAAAATAAAAAGAAAAAAGTTGTAGTCTAAGACAACGTAACTTTTGGCGGTGCACGAATAGGGAAATGGTTTTTCCAAATTAGCTTAAAGTCGCTTTGCGCGACATCGAGTGGAATATCTATGTAATCAAAGGTTATCGGTGAAGTAGTCTTCTGCTCACCTTGGTCATCACAGCTCTGACATAGGTCGCAGTATGCGTCAATTTCAATCTCTGAATGGTGGTGGTCATGCTTATAGTGATCAGTATGATGAGATATAAAATTAATGGCAGGGACATCTTCATGCGATTCAAGTAGGTGCCCCAAATGCTCGTGATGATGCGCTATGAAGTTTAGGGCAATCGCTGCAGGCAAAAAGAGACTGTATAGGACGCGAAATCGCATTAATAATAATCTTTAAAGTGGTCTGGTTTTCTTGAGATCGAGGAT
The DNA here is from genome assembly GCA_002731695.1 of Porticoccaceae bacterium. Classification (GTDB taxonomy): domain Bacteria; phylum Pseudomonadota; class Gammaproteobacteria; order Pseudomonadales; family Porticoccaceae; genus TMED48. Next base: position 12,130 of record PCCK01000019.1, on the reverse strand, counting down.
GGTAAGTAATTAGAAACGTTCAGTCAATACCCCATTTCAAAACATAATTTCCATTTCAGTACTATTGTTAGTTTGTTTAAAATAAGGGCGAGTTTAGAATTCATGAAATTTATGGGTGGCTAGTATTGACTGCTGAAAACATGCTTTTCACAAAAAACTTTGCTGAAGTAAAAGGAAAGCAAATCGCATATATTGAAGAAGGTCAAGGCGATCCAATCGTACTCATCCACGGAAATCCAACCTCATCTTTCCTTTGGAGGAATATCATTCCGGAACTTATAGATTATGGACGAGTCATCGTTCCAGATCTTATTGGTCACGGCGACTCGGAAAAGCTGAATACGGATGAGTGGCCCGAACAATACAATCTTGAAAGCGCCTACTCCTATGTTGACGGCTTGTTGCAACAGGTGAATTCGGATAAGAATGTGACGCTAGTATTACATGATTGGGGCTCAGCGATTGGTTTTCTGTGGGCAATGCGTCATCCTGAGTCAGTCAAGGGTGTCGCCTATATGGAAGCTATCGTAAAGCCGATGGAATGGACGGATTGGCCAGAAACTGCGGTTGGAATTTTTAAAGGATTTCGTTCCGAGAAGGGCGAAGACCTCATAGTCAATCGTAATCTTTTCATTGAAGCTGTATTGCCAAGTTCGGTGATGCGCACTCTATCAAATTCGGAAATGGATGCTTATCGCGCCCCTTATCTAAAGCCAACGGACCGCCACCCGATGCTAAGCTGGCCAAGACAAATACCCTTGGACGGACTGCCAGTCAATGTAGTAAATCTGGTGAACGAATATGGAAGTTTTATGTTGAATAGCCAGATCCCCAAGTTGTTCATTAATGCAGATCCGGGATCTATACTCGTTGGGAGGCAAAGAGAGTTCTGTCGATGCTGGCCCAATCAAAAAGAGATCACGGTAAGCGGATTACACTTTATACAAGAAGATTCGCCGAGAGAAATTGGACAGGGCGTGGCAAGATGGATCCGAGATATATAATTTAAAGCCTTAAATAAAAAGACAGCCTGCAGTTACCTGTTGATTTGCTTAGGCCAGTAACTCTCCAATTCCAGGAGATGCTTCAATATGACGTTGGCTGATATCGCTATGGATCGATGCGTAACGATTATCTATTTCCTCAGCTGAGGGAAATAACCGGCTGAATCCTGCGTGCGCGGAGTCTAGCGCCAAGCGGGACGCGCCAATAAAGTGAGCTAAAAATAATCTTGGGTCCTCAAGCCCTACCGATATCCTCATTGTAGTCGGGGCAATTCCGGCCTCTCGCAAAGCAGAATCAGTCAACTCAGAATGTGTCGTCATGGCCGGACATAGAGCTAGCGAATTAGTCTGCCCCAAGCTCACTTGCATTCCAATTGCAGGCTCTAAAGCATCAAGAAATCGCTTAAAGACGACGGGGTTTATCGGAGGACGGTTATCACGGCCCTCCATGTCAATGGTAAAAAGGGGGGCGGGTAACCCAAGGTACATGTTGTCCCTGAGGAGTTCATGGTTGGAATTTTCCTTTAAAATTGGACATGAGACATTAATATCTGGGTGTGCATCAAGCACATAAGCGAGCAGGGTTGTATTAATCGTCTTCTGCAACATCCGTATTTCATATGTCTTTATACCATTGAGCACCTCAAATGCCTTATCTGCATCTAAAAATCCTCCTTTAATATAAAAGACATTCCAAAAAAGAGAATCATCCCAGTTTACAACCCTCGCTCGGCCATCAGGCCACGAGGCCTCCACATGTGAATGCTTCGGTACAAACATATCCTCATTACGACCTATAACCGCACCCGCTGTAGTCGTCCCCGTGCCTGTCAACTCTTTCGTATAAGAATGAACCACAAAATCGGGCCGATCGATTCGATCCTCTGTCTTAAGGAGCGGATGTAAAAAAGGAGTGCCTACGGTCGAATCAACTATGACCCGACAGTCCTCTTTATGTGCGACTCGGCTTATTCCACGCACATCAAGAACGTATCCGTGAGGATTACATGGGCTCTCTAGATAAACAAGAATCTTTCGACCCTGCTCTAGCCTCTCTTTCTCAGTTTTCTTAACTTCTTCCAATGCGACAAGGAATGCTTTTTGATCATATCCATCAAACCAATGAAGTGCCACCCCAAGTTTCGCGCTTTTTGCATACCAGTCATGAAGCAGCTGATAAGATCCGCCATAAATATTTCTTGATGAAAGGATAATGTCATCACGTCCAACGAGGTGGCTCAAAATTCCATCAATCGCCGCCATGCCCGAGTTAAAATTCCAAGCCATGTATTGGTTGGACTCTGCTCCACACTCAAGATCAACTATGTGGTTTGCGAGGCTTACCGAAGTGGGATTCATGAGGCGAGAATAAATATCATGCAACAGCTCTCTACCGCAAAAAGCGTCCTCCACCCACTCGGTGCAGGCAAACAAATAAGTTGCAGTTCTCGTAATCACAGGAGTAGCAGAAAAAATTGCCGCTACATTGTCAAATATTGGGTACGCTCCTTTACTGGCAAATCCGGGATGATCTGTCGTAATAGATTGATAAGAGGCGCGGAGTGGGTTTTGCATCGAATCAAGGATCTTTGCCAGTTGAAAACTGATAAAACGTTTCGCATTGAACCAAGCAATCCTGTCGCCTCTATCGATATCCGCAAGACCATCAAGCGTGATTTTCCAGAGGGCATGTGTAGCCTGATTAGCTTGATAAAGGTCTTTAGCAAGCGTGATTAGAGCCGCCCCAAATTCACTCGCAGGATCAATACCAAAATGCTCCGCCTGCTCAAGAGCAAGGGCCTCCGAGTCCTCAGCAAGCGTGGTATTTCGAAGAGGACTTAACTGGCGTCGATTATCTACTGTCATTCTGCTTTTCTCCAGAAAATTTTTCAAACTATAACACTATTTATTTAATCAAAATAACTTAATTATGCTACTATTAAACTATATTTTAGTTAAAATAATGTTTTTTTATGGATAAATTAGATTTTTCAATATTACATGAACTTCAAAAAAATGGGCGCATTAGTAATCAAGAATTAAGTGATCGGGTAAATTTGTCACCGACGCCATGTTCCCGCCGAGTAAAAATTCTTGAGCAATCAGGAGTCATCAAGGGATACAGTGCAACAGTTGATGCCGAACTCTTTGGCCTTCCAATAATGGCATTTGTGAATGTCAGGCTTGTCAAACAGACTGACGTAGAAATAAAAGCATTCGAAAACGAAATTATGGCTTTAAACGAAATAACTGCATGCTATTTAATGTCTGGCCGTAATGACTATTTATTGCAGGTTTTTGCCGCGTCTTTAAAACATTACGAAACTTTTGTCCGCAAAAAACTCACTCACATAGCCGGTATTGGCGCCCTAGAGACTCACTTTGCCTTCGGTCAGGTCAAACAGTTATCGGTCTTACCTTCACATGACCTTTATTGAAGAAACAAATGCATACCTCTTAATTATAAGCCGTAGTAACTGGACGCAAGGCCAATGCTTAAGTGAGGAGTTTGTTTAATTCCAGCTGGTAATATCAATTATAAGCTTGCGCCGGAAGCCAGGTCACAATCGCATGCCAATTGAAAATTGCTAGCATGCCGAAAATCTGTATCGCGATAAAAGGTAAAACACCACGGTAAATAGTCGTTACCTTTATATTTATAGGCGCGGCACCTTTTAGGTAAAAAATTGCAAAACCTACTGGGGGTGTCAAAAAGCTTGTTTGCAAACATACCGCAAACAAAATCGTAAACCAGATCGGATCAAATCCAAGGTTAACCACTACTGGCGAAACGAGTGGCAATATAATAAAGGTCAATTCAATCCAGTCAAGAAAGAATCCTAAAAGGAAGGTGGCCAATAAAATCGCGAGCACGACGCCGGCCGGCTCAAAAGGTAATCCTAGCAGCCCTCGTTCAATCAACTCATCTCCGCCCAGACCTCTTAATACTAACGAATATGCGGTTGCGCCAATAAGAATCGCAAAAATATACGCAGTTGTTCGCGTAGTTTCCTGAAGTACCTCATTGAGGACAGAAAAATTGAGCTTTCGCTTTAAAATGGCCAGTAGGAGAGCGCCAGCCGCACCCACTCCCGCCGCTTCTGTTGGCGTCGCGAGACCCATAAAAATACTCCCGAGGACAGCAAATATCAAAAATGAAGGAGGTAAAACGGCGTAAAAAAGATTCCTTACGGACATCCAGCTTAAAGGCTCAGTTTTCGCAGCTGGTGCTTTTTCGGGTTGTAACCAGCCTATGCCGAGTATGTATAAAATATAGAGGCCTCCTAACAAGGCACCCGGACATACCGCGCCGAGAAAAAGATCTCCAACACTGAGAGACATCCTGTCCGCCATGAGCACCAACATTATACTTGGGGGTATTAGGATACCCAATGTACCTACAGCACACACTGTTCCAGTAGCAAGCGATCTGTCATACCCCTGATTCAGCATTGCTGGCAACCCAAGCAGTGTCAGTAGCACTACTGACGCCCCAATAATGCCGGTTGTTGCCGCGAGCATTAGCCCTATAAGGGTAACGGTCACAGCGAGGCCACCGCGGAGGGAACCGAATAATCGAGCGAAACTTTCCATTAAATCCGCTGCAATACCACTTCGATCTAATAGTAAACCCATCATAATAAACATTGGTAATGCTACCATTACCCAGTTTTCCATAACGTTCCAAATACGCTCAACAGAAAGTGATGCATAGTTCCAGTCTACGCCAGTACGCAGATTAAAATCCGCCTCCAATATAATCGCCAATCCAGTAAAAATTACTGCGAGTCCACCTAACAGCCAAGCAATCGGGAACCCTGTGAATACCAGACCCAAAAAGCTTAGTAACATAACGATGGCTAGTATTTCATTCGCAGGCATCAATATCTTCCTTCGATGAGGAAAAAAACAAAAACTGAAAAATTCTTGATAAACGGGAGAGCGCCGCCAACAAAAGGAGTAAAAATCCTATCGGTAGAACCGCTTTGATGAGATAACGAAAAGGCAGACCCCCGGGTGCAGACGAAACCTCGTCTAACGTCCAAGATGAGGAAACAAATTGAAGGCTGAAGACAAGAATTAAGGTAATGAACGGTATTAAAAATAATAAAGTTCCATACAACTCAATCCACGCTTTTATGGAATCACTTAAATTTTCATGCACTACATCAACTCTAATATGAGCATCCGATTGATATGCATAACTCAACCCAAAAATAAACCCAATTGAATATAGGTGCCACTGTAATTCCTCTAATTCAATGTACCCTTGACTAAATACATGACGCGAGATTACGTTTACTACAATTACAGTTAATAATATGAGCCAGATAAATGCTAACGTTTTACCAATTACAGAAAGAAAATTATCTATCCATCGCGAGAGGGGTGTATGAGGAAGATAATTACCGGACATTAAAACGCCCGAGGCAAGTATGCTCGAGATTTCCATTGCCCATATGTTCTACGAAAATCGCGCTGAGATTTTAGGATTTCAGCAAAATCAGAATCTTTATCAGCCTCATCATTCAGAACCTCGTCGGAAACTTTACGAAGCTCTAACAATAACTGGGGAGAGAATATTTCGGCGGATACTCCAATTTCAGCAAAACCCTCTAGCACGGCTCCCTGATGTGCCTCGGCAGCAGCGAGATTTCTCGTAACACCTGCAGTACAACCAATATCTAGCAGAACTTTATCCGCATGCGAAAGCCCTCTCCAAACATCGAGATTAATGATCATATGAAAAGCCGTGAAAGGCTGATGCCAACCGGGATAATAGTTAAATTTTGCTACACGATTAAACCCTAAAGCCTTATCAACAATGGGCAATGAGAACTCTGTTGCGTCTATGGCGCCCTTTTCCAGAGCCTGGAAGATTTCTCCTCCCGGCAACATGGTAACGCTTGCCCCCAGACGCTCTATGACGCGACCACCTAGACCGGCAAATCTTATTTTCAGGCCCTGCAGTTCCTCAAGAGATTCCAGTTTGCGACGAAACCAACCCGCCGTCTCCGGTCCGGTGATGCCACACAAGATTGGATAGACCATGCTAGGTTCATAAAGCCCTTCAGTCAGTTCTCTACCTCCGGCCTCATACCACCAAGCGGTGTACTCCCAAGGCTCCATGCCAAATGGAACCGCCGAAACTAATGGTGAAGCAGGAATTTTTCCCTGATCGTATCCCAACCAGGTATATCCAACATCGACTTTTCTATCACGAACTGCATCGGTGATCGCAAAGGTCGGAACGATTTCACCCGGCTCAAATATATCAATTTGAACCTCGCCACCGCTCGCCTGCAGGATCGCTTCTGACACATAAATCGGATTCTCGCCAATCACAGGTGTGCTGGTCTGGAAAGTAGTCGGCATACGCCATCTGATTCTGCTATTTTGCGCCATCTCCTTTGATGATACAGAAATTGCAAACTCAGCTGATTGATGGACTGGACGAATGGCTAGGGAACTAACCATGCCAGTCACAAAAGCAACCACTACCGCAAACAAAACAGCGCGATTAGAGACAGTTGGTCGACCCATACACAATTCCTCTCAAGTAACATATTTTAAAAACATTTCGCTAGAGCTACCACATCAAGCCTGATAGTAGTGGAATATTCACATGCCTGAAGCCATCAGCGAACGTTAATTGACGACCGACGGCAGCTCACGCCCCAGCTTTAAAAGTGTGAATTTGTCTTGTTCAAATTTTAATTCGGTAACAGAGCAATTAGCTGGCCTGAACGATACAGTCGCCTCAGAGCCAACTAACCAACCAACAATCGTATTAATCACCATAAAGTGTGTGTATATGATAGTGCAAGTTTGTATATTTTTGAGACTCGCTAACGACATCATCCGCCAATCAATTAGTTCTTTGGGTTGAAATTCCCATGTCTCTTCCATAAAACGTTTTAGCCACGCCTGTCTCTTCGCTAACCCGTGAGGAGAAATTATCTCTTGATATGCGGGGTCTATCTCAATAGTCGTATCAAAGTAATTAGCAAGCGGAGCGGCAGTCTGCATAGCTCTCAAAAGTGGGCTACTTATAATTCTTAATGGCGCTTGAAATCTCTTTGACAAAATAGAACTTACGGCCTCCGACTGCTCGATACCTTTCCGGCTCAAGCTAGGGTCTGGATCTTGACCCCAACTCGCAATCGCTTCTCCATGTCTGACTAAAAACACGTATGAACTTTTGTCTTTCATAACGGCAAACCTCTGGGTAATGATGATAATAACAATTCTGAAGAAATAGGTCGTGAGGAAATTTTTACGTAAAAAGGCGTATACCACCATGACATCCAATTTATTGATCTTCGCGAGCTACTTGAACAACTGTAGTGACCAAAAACTAAATGACTATCGTCTACCGATACCAAATATTGACACATTAGTGACCATTTTTTAGTGAACTTATCAATGGAAATAAATTACACTTGGCTGCGGAGGGGTCCAATGGATTTAAAAAAAAATTATCCAACCTGCATGTCAATTTGTTAAAAACATTCTGCTTACGCACCTTTACTTTGGGAGCTCTGTTATTTTTCCATGCCTGTCTCTATGCGAATGGCAAGTTGTCAGTCCCGAGGCCAAATATAGTTCTTATAATTGCAGACGATGCCTCATGGCAACACTTTGGAACTTATGGAGCGAAAGCGCTGGACACACCCAATATAGATGAAATGTCAGAGCTCGGCTTAGTCTTCGAAAATGCGTTCGCGAGCAGTCCAACATGCGCGCCGTCCCGAAGCGCAATATTAACTGGCAGAAATAGCTTTGAATTAGAGGATGGAATGCTACTTACCGGTTATCTACCAAAAAAATTTCATACGTATCCAGCGATCCTCGAGAAAGCGGGTTATAAAATCGGATCAACCGGAAAGGGCTGGGGTCCCGGGGGACTATATGGAAGACCGAAAAATCCCGTGGGGACTCCATACACCTACTTAACTCAAAATTTCTATAAAAGTGAATTCTATGAAAGTCCGGTTGCCGAGATTAATTATGCAGGCAACTTCAATAACTTTTTATTCGACCGTCAGGAAAATCAGCCATTTGCATTCTGGATAGGCTTCCAAGAACCGCACACGCCTTATTTCAAGGGATTTGCGACCCACCGCCAAATTAAAAATTCAGACATCCAAGTCCCAAGCTTCTATCCCGAAACTGAGGCTACTAGATCAGTCATCGCATCATACTTGGCGGAAATTGAACATCTCGATGATCAAATTGGGGCAGTTTTTGAAGTATTAAAGAATCATAATGAGCTCGACAATACACTCATAATTTTTACCTCTGATAATGGTATGCCCTTTCCAAGAGGAAAAGGTAATCTGTATGACCATGGATTACGGATGCCCTTAATCGCATTTTGGCCGAAAGTTATTACCCCCCAACGAAGAGTTGATGATCTGATCTCACTCACGGATTTGGCGCCGACGTTTCTTAACGTTGCAGGTTTAAAAATTCCAAATCAGATGTCGGGAAAAAGTTTGCTCGATTTTTTTCTTACCGATGAAAGCGGAAAGATTCGAAGTACCACCAGGAAAATTTTTGCGGGGACAGAACGACATGGTAAAAAAAGCGCCTGCAAACTTTGGAGTATAAAAAATTTGCTGCCGGATGACGCTAAATGCGGAAATTATCCCAGTAGAAGTATACGCAGTGATGAGTATCTCCTAATCTGGAATGCAATACCCGATAACTACCCTATTGCAACAGATGTCAAGGGTGGTCTGATCAAAAAGGAAATTGTGAGAAAAAATGATAATACAAATAACTTCATTACCATTAACATCGAGAAACGAGCAGAATTTGAGCTATATCACCTAGTCACGGATACCTACACCGTAAAAAACCTATCTTTAAATACGGCTCACGGCGCCAGATTTAAAGAAATGAAGCAGGAGTTATTTGATTACCTTAAAGAAAGAAGGGATCCTCGGGTAATGGGAAATCATACACTTTGGGATTTGACTCCAGATTTTATATTGCATCAGGGCGCAACAGATTTTATATACTCGTCGAAGGGGCAAGGCGGGAGCATTCCAAAAAAAAGATTGCTTAAAATGCTAGAAACATATTACAAAGAACATGACTATGACCAAAAATACATTACCAAAGTGCTTGATCGCCTCGAAAAAAATATGAATTAGAAAAAGAGGCGGAAGGTATTTCTGGAAAATTGGATTTATAATAGACGTTTGTAAAGTTGATGTTTTACTACATTGGCCCTTTAGGTATTGAATATAGTGTAAGCGTGATGTTAACGGATCCGATTTACCCAACCTGACTATTTTGGCAGACATCCAATCAAACTAACGTAGAGCTCGCGCAAGACCTATGAGTAATTTAGCGGAGGAATTGAAGGTGAGGCCATGTTGATACTCTAGAATTGGCAATCTTTTCAAGGCCGAGCTAATCCTATACTCAGTAGCACTTTGGTCCCAATTTAAATTTCCCCATTGAGCCTTAGGCTCTNCAATCCAGGTCTTTGTTATTGGCCCGATTTCTTGAGGATACTAGGTAGCNTGACTCAAAGCAGCANNAGGCCGACCNGTGTTTGGAATATAGCGCCACGCCATCATATTATTAATTCCCTGATTTTTTTCCAGTTTATGTCTCTCTCTANCAAATANCTCTTCTGGATTATCTAAGGCGATTTCAATAAATTTATTGCCATGAGAGCTTGCTGACNAATGCCACCTTGTTTGATGTAGTCTTACCTCTTCAATATCTGCATATACTTTTGGAATACCCGTTTGCTCTCGCCCTCCGATAATCGCCTCACAAACATCCTCTCAAAGAACAAGTGCATAGGAGACTTTCACCGCATCGATCTTTCCTTCAAAAAATCACTGGAACAGTAACTCCAATTGCATTATGACTTCGACCGGCTAGCCATCTACACCCATCGTTTTTTGCTGTAAAAATTTGAACTAGGGGTTCGGTCACCTCAAAACCTTGTGGTAAATATTGCTCCAATTGCTGGCAATCGGTAGTGTATGAAAGAAAAATTGACGTAATGTCTTCGTGCACCATGTAAGCATTTTCACTCATGCTTCCCAATAAATCGCCCTCGCCGAAATTGACCGGCATGGTGTAGCTCGGGTTATGTTTAAACTGAAACATTTAAAAATTCCAAATTATCACTCGAAGGGACTATGTTTTAAAGGGTTGGAAACGTAACAATTTTCGTAATTCCTTAAAAAGGCGCGTTATAGAGATTCTAAGCATTTGTGTTATTAAGTGCCTAATTTTTACCAACATAAATCCAGCACCAAAACATCAACATCTCTATAAATTAAACTAAATATCACTCCTGACACCTATTGTAATCCCTATGATGGGGGCGGAATCTTCATCTGAGTATTCCAGGCGCGCCATGCCTCAAGCATATCGGCAACGCGTTCAGGCTCTGCGGCCGCAAGGTCTTGCTGCTCGCCGACATCGCGACGCAAATTGTAGAGGCGATAAGGGGTCATTATATCTCGGGGCTCACCGCGCTTCAGCTCGCCTTCATCCATCTTCGCGACATAGCGCACCAGCTTCCAGTCACCCTGCCGAATTGCCATCTGCCCCCAGCTACGCCAGAATAGTTGCTTGTGAGGCATACTCTTTACCTCACGTTGCAAGTAAGGCAGCAGATTGACTCCGTCCAAAGCCCTTTGCGGCTGCTTCGAGACACCAGCAGCGGCCAAGGCCGTTGCTGCAATGTCCAGCGAGATTGCGGGCGAGTTGAATAAGCCCCCAGGTTGTAGTTTTCCGGGCCAACTGATCAGAAATGGGACCCGAATACCGCCCTCTAGGGTGGTTCCTTTTGAACCACGCAGCGGACTATTGTTGGAGGCGTTGTAGCCATAGCGGTGGAGTTTGGGCCCACCGTTGTCACTGATGAAAAATACTAACGTATCCTCCTCAATTCCGGAGGCTTGCAATTGGTCGAGTACGGCGCCTATCGCGTCATCCATTGAGTAGGTCATCGCGTTGTAGATTCGTCTCACGGGATCCTGGACAGAGGCAAACATCGCCACTAACAGATCGGTTGCTTGCATTGGCGTGTGAACGGCGTTAAAGGATAGGTACAGAAAGAACGGCTGGTCTGAATGACGCCGCACGAATGAAACGCCTTCGCGACCAAAGGCCTCAGTCAAATAGCTTGTTTCATCAACCGATTCCGTGCCGCGCATAATGGCCCTATTGAGGTGCGCAGCGGCCCAGGCATCCTCGAAAAAGTCTTCGCCGTCCCCATTTTGGTCGGGGAAGATAATCATTGGCAAATCTGGAAGGAAGTTGTGGCCGCCATGAAGAAAACCGAAGAACTCGTCAAACCCGCGACGCTGCGGGTGATACTCATCGCTGGAGCCTAAGTGCCATTTGCCGACCAGACCAGTTACATAGCCGGCAGCACGAAGTCGTTGTGCTAATGTGGTCTCAGCCAAATCCAGAGCATTGTCGCGTTCATATTCATGCCCGTGTTTCCCGAACCGTTGCTGGTAAAGCCCTGTCAACAACCCAGCGCGGGTAGGCGTGCACCAGGTCCCGGACACATATCCATTGGAGAGTCGCATCCCTCTGGCCGCCAATTTATTCAGGTTTGGCGTTGGAATGTCGCGACCGCCCTGAAAGCCCAAATCTGAATAACCAAGGTCGTCAGCGACTATTACAATAATGTTCGGTTTCCGCTCTGCGGATACGGCCATAATAGACAAGCATCCAACAATCAGTGCGATGATTGCGCGCATTTAAAAAGTGTTTCTCCCTTAAATTGTCAACTGTAGCCTGAGGACGAAGCCCCTGTTGGGTTTGACTATATTATTTGTGTACGCTTGCTGTCACGCTTATATATCTTAGACAAAGGACCAGAATAGAATAAACGAAAGTTTCCGTACATCAGTATGATTTAACAATGCAATTTTAAAGCACTAACTATGATTTCCTGTAATCGCAACCGTTCATAACTTTCTTTTTATAATTCCTCTGTTTAATGGGTGTTTCGTGACGAGTTTATAAAATCTAACCCAATATAAGTACTATGCTACTCCCACTCGATAGTAGAAGGTGGTTTGCTGGAAATATCATAGGTGACTCTAGAAATTTCAGGGATCTCATTAATAATT